>CAZZPI010000008.1:0-16150 GCA_964655865.1 uncultured Nitrospiraceae bacterium | reverse complement strand
TCCGCCCATCGGGCGCTTCTCCTGCGGGCGGGCTTCATTCACGACCAACGTCCGTCCACCGAACTGACTCCCGTTTAGCGCGGCAATCGCCTTTTGTGCATCTGCATCGCTCGCCATTTCGACGAAACCGAATCCTCGTGATTGTCCGCTATACCGGTCCATAATCACCTTGGCCGACTGGACCGTGCCATGCTGGCCGAACAACTCGGCCAACTGTTGTTCCGTGGTCGAATACGGCAAACTCCCCACATACAGCTTATTACCCATACAGCACCTCCGTCACTGTGACATTGCCTTGGAAGCAGACAATGATGGAAGACGGGTGCGCCGGCACTTCACGGTCACTCGCGCGTTCCGGACTATTTCCTCTCGCAAGGCAACGTCGACTCAGGGCCTCTCTCTCAACGACTCCGTCGCCGGCCCTGCTGCGGCGACAAAAAAGGATACCACGCACCCCCGGGCCTAGCAACATATCGGCCTGGTTACATGTACCGAAGAACACGGTCGGCGACTTCCGCGGCGCTTAACTCCTCCGTCGAAATCGTGTGATGCGCCGCCGCCTCATATTTGGGAGCCCGCTCCGCCAATACCTCCTCGATTTCTTCGAGGAAGGATTTCTTGCCCGTCAGCGAAGGGCGTTGCGTGTCGCCGCCGATGCGACGCGCGATGGTCTTCACAGTCGCGGTCAGCCAAAAGAGCTTGCCGTTCTTCTTCAACACTTCGACATTACCCGGGCGCAGGATCGCCCCCCCGCCGGTATCGATAACTAAAGCGTCTTTGTTTCCCAACTCGCGGCAGACCTCCGATTCCAACTCCCGAAAGTGTTCCCAGCCCGATTCCTGTACGATCTCGGGGATCGACTTACCCGCGCGCCGAACGATCTCGGCGTCCGTCGAGACAAGATCGCGCTTCAGCCGAGCCGCCAGCAGTTTGCCGACCGTGCTCTTGCCTGTCCCACGATACCCGATGAGGACAATGTTCATGAGCAACCGTGACTCGTGACGCGTGAGGCGTGATGCGAGACCGCGGAACCCTTGCTCGGGGTGCCCATTGCTCTACCAATTGCAATGGGCCCCGGCCACGCATGCCCCACGTGAGGAATGCCGGACGCTCGGAGAGCTGTCGATGGGAGCATCAGGAGAATCTAGATTCCAACACCTGCCGCATGACGTCGATGGGTGCTCGGCGACCGGTCCAGAGCTCGAACTGCGCCGCCGCTTGGTACAGAAACATTTCAAGCCCCTCGACGGTGCGGCAGCCGGCCGCTTTGGCTTCTCGAAGAAGCCTCGTCTCGCGAGGGTTGTAGACAATATCCATCACCGAGAGGCCAGGGTGGAGCAGGCCGGCTGGCACGCAGGTCTCTCCCGTATTGGGCGACATCCCCACCGGCGTGCAATGGATCAGGACCTGCGCCTCCGGGAGCGTCTTGTGGAAGGTTGGCTCGTCAAGCATCCCGTCCGAGAGCGGGAGCAACGTCTTGGTTCGGAGGTCCGACGCGAGTTGCCCTCGCTCACGCGCATCGATCCCGAGCAGCGTCAGGTGCGCGACCCCGGTGTCCGCCGCCAACGCAAAGGCGACGGCGCGGGCGGCCCCTCCCGAGCCCAGCAGCACTACACGTTGACCTTTCAACAGGATTCCGCCGTCGCGCAACGCGCGGACGGCGCCCGACGCATCGGTGTTGTACCCGATCAGCCTGGTGCCCTCCGCGACAATCGTGTTGATGGCACCGATGTGTCGAGCGGTCGATTCGATCTCATCCAGGAACGGAATCGCAGCCACCTTGTGCGGGATGGTGACGCTCGCGCCGCGAAAGGCCCCGATCGCCCGCAAACCCTTGATCGCGTCCCCGATGGCTTCCACGCGGAAGGCAAGGTAGACGAAGTTCAGACCGAGCTTCTGGAACGCCGCGTTGTGAATGGCGGGCGAAAGGGAATGTTCGACGGGGTTGCCGATGACGGCGCAGAGTTTCGTGTGGGCGTCGATCTGCATGGGGCAGGGAGTTGTGAGTAGCCAGTGATCAGTTTGCAGTTTGGAACTGAAGACTGACTATTGACAACTGATGACTTATTTCTTCGTGACTCTCAACGCGAGGTATTGCGATCCTTGCACTTGATAGAACACCGCCACCTTGTCGTCTTTCTTGAGGTCTTTGATGCTTTTCGGACCGCCCTCGAATGTCGTCTTCTCGTTGGCGACGAACGTGAAACGCGTCCCGCCGCCCTCTTTCTTCACGGCGAACTTGCCGGCACTCATATCGACCGTCAGGACCGTACCGGAGAACTCAGTGCCCGTTTCTGAGAAGACATGCGGCACCAAGTAGAGGCCGAGAACGAGGATCGCAAGCAGTATGGAGCTGGCCTGGCTCCAGCAAACCGGAAACATGCAGCGCTTCACGGTCACCGCCTCCTCACCACGCTGTCATCCCACCGTCGATCGTGAAGGTCTGGCCCGTTACCCAGGCCGCGTCATCCGAGGCGAGATACAGCGCCATCTTCGCCACTTCCTCCGGCTTCCCCGGACGGCGGATCAGATAGTGGGAGAGCACCTCTTCCGCCATCGGCGGGTTGTTCAACAGGCTGGCGGCCATCGGAGTATCGATCAGCCCGGGATTGACGAGATTGCAACGTATCCCTTGCCCCGCATAGTCTACTGCGATTGCGCGGGACATGGCGTCCATGCCCCCCTTGGAAGCCGAGTACACGGAGCACATTGGAATCCCGACCAGACTCGCAATGGACGAAATATTGATGATGGCTCCGCCCCCGCCCTTGAGCATCTCCGGGATTGCGGCCTTCGTCATCCGGAAGACCCCCGTGAGGTTGACGTCCAAGACCTGCTGCCACGCCGCATCTTCCGTGTCATGGAGCAACTTTCCAAATTCGCCGATACCCGCATTATTGACTAAGATGTCCAACCGACCATAGGCCCGCACCGTCTGCGCGACGACTTCCCGCACATGCGCCCCATCCGTGACAGACCCGGCCACGCCCAGTGCCCGACCCATGCTCCTCTGAATCTGGTTCACCACCCGGTCCAGTTCTACCTTCCGGCGACCGGTGACGACGACGGCCGCCCTTTCTTGCGCGAACAGTTTCGCGATCGCTTCGCCGATACCGGCGGTCCCACCGGTCACAATGGCGACTTTCCCCTGCAATCGACTCATGGGGATGCTTCCTCCCCAGGCCTTCCTTGCTCGTCGGACTTGCCTGCTTCCGCTCCCGAGCCCAGCGGTGCTCCGCCGAAAAACCCCGGTTCCACTTTTCTGGCGACGGTGATAAATCCGGAATGCGCGACCATGCGATGATCCGGACGAACGCTCCGCCCTTGCACCGACCAGGTACGCAGCAACGACTCGAACGTCTGAATCATGCCGAAGACCGCCGCACGTTCGAGCGCCTCCACCGTCTGCGTCACTTGCGGCACCGTCGGCACGAAGCTCAAGTAGATGCCCCCTGACTGGAGCACCTTCGCGGCGTGCGGCACGACCTGCCACGGCTCTGGGAGATCCAGCACGAGTCGATCAAAGGGCAGTCCATCCTCGGGGAGATCGATTCCTTCGTACGCGCTTCTTCGATGGAGCCGCAGGTTGGGCGCGCCTCCCAGATAGCGCTCGATGTTCATCATGGCTGTTCTAGCAAAGTCATCGCGGGTTTCATAGGTGACGACAAGCCCCTTAGGTCCCACCGCACGGAGGAGCGCCATCGTCAGCGCGCCGGAGCCGGTCCCGGCTTCGAACACACGGGCGCCGGGATGAATGTCGGCCCACATGGTGATGAGGGCCAAATCCTTCGGATAGAGGACCTGCGCTCCCCGCGGCATCTTGAGTACATACTGGGCAAAGGTTGGCCTGACCGCGAGCATGCGACGGCCTCGCGACAACGTCACGATGGAGCCGTCGGGCTTGCCGATCAGCTCGTCGTGGGGGATGGTCTCCCCGCTGTAGTGGAAGGTCTCCCCGGCCTTGAGGGTGAGGGCGTACGAACGGCCTTTCTTGTCCACCAGGTGAATCCGTTCGCCGTCTTGCAGCCTGCTCATGCCGCGGCATTCTAGGGGACTCTCCGCGGGCATTGCAACCGACCAGGGCCCTCCTGCGTTCCTTGACAGGGTGTGGAACGGGCCGTATCATCCGCGCAAGTCTTCGCCGTCGCTGGGCGCATGGCTCTTCCGTCGCAGCGTCTTACCCCATGGAGTCCGAGATGCACGGCCCCTGTCGTCTTCGTGCTGTCTCCTTTTTGGCCATCCTGTTCTGTAGCGGAATGCTGTGTGCCTGGCCAGCCCCATCCATCGCGGCTTCCAACAATATTCTCCTGGCGACGTATGAAGGCGTGATCAATCCGGTCACAGCCGAATACGTGCACGACGCGCTTACCATCGCCCAGCAACAGAGCATGCAGGCGGTCATTCTGCGTCTGGATACTCCAGGAGGGCTCGACACCTCGATGCGGGACATCATCAAGGACTTCACGGCGTCCACGATTCCGGTCGTCGTGTACGTCTCCCCTTCGGGAGGACGGGCGGCATCTGCCGGCGTGTTCCTGACGCTCGCCTCCCACGTAGCGGCGATGGCGCCGGGCACCAATATCGGCGCCGCCCACCCCGTAGCGATGGGGGGAGGCGAAATGGACCGGACGATGAAAGAAAAGGTCGAGAACGATTCCGTCGCCTATATCAAATCAATCGCGGAGCAGCATGGACGCAATGCCGTCTGGGCGGAGGACGCGGTGCGCAAGAGCGTGTCCGTCACCGAGAAGGAAGCCCTCAAACTTAAGATTGTCGACCTGGTGGCTGAGGACCTCGCCCAGCTGCTCACTCAACTGGATGGTCGGCAAGTGCGCCTGGCGAACACCACCGTGACTCTGAGCACGAAGGACGCAAGGCTTGTCGAGTTCCCGATGGGAATGCGCCTCGAACTGCTGAAGACCCTGAGCGACCCCAATATCGCGTACTTGCTCATGACGATCGGCACCATCGGCTTGCTTGCGGAGCTGTACAACCCCGGCGCGATTCTACCCGGCATCGTGGGGGCCATCAGCCTCGTCCTCGCCTTCTATTCGTTCCAGTCGCTCCCGGTGAACTACGCCGGCGTGCTGCTCATCGTGCTCGGCATCATCTTCTTCATTTTGGAAGCGACCGTCACGAGCTATGGTCTGCTGGCCATCGGCGGCGTGCTCGCGATGATATTGGGCTCCCTCATGTTGATCAAAACCGATGCGGAGTTTCTCCAGCTCTCATGGGTCACCATCGTTCCGGTGGTAACTCTAGCGGCCGCCTTTTCACTCTTCATCGTGGGAGCCGGAGTCCGGGCCCTGCGGCGCCGACCCGTCACGGGAGCCGAAAGCATGGTGGGGCTCGTCGGGGTCGCCAAGACGTCGTTGGCACCTGAAGGCCAACTCGCTTTGCGCGGCGAACTTTGGGAGGCTGTGAGCGAGGAACCGATCGAACCGGGCGCCCAGGCGCAAGTCACGCGCGTCGAGGGGCTGAAGCTCTACGTGAAACCGGTCATGAGAAAGAACGAGGCCTGATTATGTTGTTCGGTCCAATGGGGCTACTGCTGGTCGGAATTCTCTTGGTCATCATCGCGAAGCTGACGTTCAACGTGCTGCCCGAATATGAACGAGCCGTGATCTTTCGGCTCGGCAGGCTCGCGCAAGGTCTGGTCGGCGCCAACGGACCGGGCCTCGTCGTGATCCTTCCCCTCATCGACCGGTTGGTGCGGGTGAGCCTGCGAACGGTCGCCATGGACGTCCCGCCGCAGGACGTCATCACGAAGGACAACGTCACCGTCAAGGTGAACGCGGTCATCTATTTTCGCGTCGTAGACGCGCAACGGGCGGTCATTCAGGTGGAGGACTATTTGTACGCCACCTCGATGATGGCCCAGACGACGCTCCGGAGCGTGCTCGGGCAAAGCCAACTGGACGATCTGTTGGCGAAACGCGAAGAGATCAACACGGAATTGCAGCGGATCATCGATCAACAGACCGAGCCCTGGGGCGTCAAGGTCACGGCGGTCGAAGTCAAGAACGTCGACCTGCCGCAGGAAATGCAACGCGCGATCGCCAGACAAGCGGAGGCCGAGCGCGAGCGTCGGGCGAAGGTTATCCATGCGGAGGGTGAATTCCAGGCTGCGCAACGGCTCGCCGATGCGGCGCACGTCATCAGCCAAAATCCGGCGGCGCTGCAATTGCGCTACCTTCAGACGCTTGTCGAGATCGCGGCGGAGAAAAACTCCACCACCATCTTCCCGATCCCGATCGACGTCATATCGCCGTTCCTCAAGGAGTGGGGCAAGAAAGCCGGCACGTAGATCTTTTGCCACACTCCCAAGGGCCTGTGGTCCCATGCAGCAGGCGCATTCGGATCTCCTACCCGCCTGACTCTTCGAGTCTTTTCTTCGTTTAATTAGGAATTCCTAATCTTCCAGCAAGATCCAGCACAAGAATTGCTGCGTAGTACGGATTAGATCGGGATCGTGCCCGTATGGCCACGAATCCTTTTGAAGAGGGTCCGGCTCTAAATTAACAGAGGGGATGTGTGCCGATGACGCAACGAGAGGAGTCGCCGACGATGAAAGAGGAGAGTACTACACTGAACGAGGTCGATGACACGCTGACCACCAACCCAGAGGTCGATGCGGACGAGGCAGAGGCGAGCGACCTGCTGGAGATGATCGCCCGTGACGCCGCCGAGCCTGCCGAATTGATCGAGCAGACCACTGCGAAGGGGCAGTCCGGGATCCGGAACGGCCCCTTCATGCTCGAGTCTCTATATTTCCAATCCTTCGGTGACCATGCGCTCCTCACTCGCGAGGAGGAAATCGCCCTCGCTAAACGGATTGACAGCGGGACGCGCGCAATCCGTACCAGCCTACGCCGGGCGATCAAGCTTATGCCTCGGCTCAAACGATCCGAGACGGTTCTCCAGAGCGCTAAAACGTTGCAGATGATCCGTCGGTTGAGCGGGCTTTCCGCCACGGCCCTGGACAGGGCGGAGGAGAGCCTCAGGGCGCTCGCCTCGGAAACGAAGGGGCAGCCGAAGCACGCGGCGGCGATCCGTAGGCAGATTAAGGAGCGTGAGGCTGAGATCAGGAGCGCCCGCACCACCTTAGAGCGGGCCAAGGATGAATTGGTCCGTCGCAATCTGCGCTTGGTGGTGGACGTCGCCAAGCATTACACAGGGCGTGGCCTCTCACTCCTGGATCTGGCGCAGGAAGGCAACATCGGTTTGATGAAAGCCGCGGAACGATATCAGTATCGGAAGGGGTTCAAGTTCAGCACCTATGCCACATGGTGGGTCCGACAGGGTATCACTCGGGCCTTGGCAGATCAGTCGAGAACCATCCGCATTCCCGTCCACCAGACGGAGGCGTCGAACCGAATCCTCCGCGTGTCGCGACGACTCGGCCAGCGGCTAGGCCGACCCGCTCGATTGGAGGAAGTGGCCGGCGCCCTCCGGATGCGGCCTGAGCGGCTCTTCGAGACCGTGCGAGCCTTCCAGGAGCCAATCGCATTGGAGAGTCCGGTGGGTGACGGCAATACGGAATTCGGCGAAATGCTGCCGGATCAGCAAGCCGTGTCTCCCGACGCACACGTGCATCGGAATGAGCTGACCAGAGAGCTTGATCGCATCCTGAGCACACTCACTCCTCGCGAGCAGACCGTGATTCGTCTGCGATTCGGAATCGGCCAGGACGAGCCGCGCACGCTGGAGCAGGTGGGCCAGAGCCTCTCCGTCACGCGCGAACGCATCCGCCAGATCGAGGCGAAAGCGCTCAAGAAACTCAAAGCGCCGGAGGTGAAGCACCGCTTCGCAGAGATCAAGTGACCTTCCCGCTTCACTCCGATGCTGTGAACGAGGAGAACAACATCGACCCGGTTCCGCTCCCTCCAAATCCCTTTCGTCCTCGGATGAGATGTGAGAAAATGCGAGCAGGAAGGGTCGATCGGTTGTGGACAGGCATCGTCGGTGCAATCTACAGCTCTCCTCGCTCTGCGGTTCTTTCACCCTATCACTGAGCTTCTTTTCAGGCTGTGCGCTGAGCCTCTTTGCCGTGCTCGTCGCTGTGGCGTCCTTCGCGGCCGAGCCCATGGAACCTGCCCTGTCTGTCCCGGCGGTCGTAGCGAAGGTCCGACCCTCCGTGGTCACCATCCTGACGAGAGGATCACCTCCTTCGGCCTCGCAACACGCCGCCCCATCAGGATCCGGCTCGGGGATCATCATCGATGAGTCCGGATTTATCTTGACCAACAATCATCTGGTCGAAGGCGTCAAGAGTCTCGTCGTCGGACTGCCGACGGGTCGCTTGACCCCAGGCCGGGTCGTCGCACGCGACTTCCTGCTGGATCTCGCAATTGTCAGGATTTCCGCGCAAGATCTCGTTCCTGCCCCGCTGAGCCGAAAGGTTTCTCTCCAGATCGGCGAGACGGTCATCGCCATCGGGAATCCCTTGGCGCTGAAAGGCGGTTCCACCGTAACGGTGGGAGTGGTCAGCGCGCTCGATCGGTCGGTCTTGACGCCGAACGGCGAGACCCTCTACGACTTGATTCAGACCGATGCGGCGATCAACCCCGGTAGCAGCGGGGGCCCGCTCGTCGACCTTTCCGGCCGGGTCATCGGCATCAACGTCGCGATCGCGCCCTCCGCTCAAGCGATCAGCTATGCGATCTCGATGGAGGCGATCTTCCCCCACATTCAATCGATGATCGTCCGCGGTTCGGTCTTGAGACCCGACCTGGGCTTCATCCCCGTGACGATCACCCCGAGCATCGCCGCGAGCTTCAATCTGGAAGCCGACCGCGGCGTGTTGGCCCTGCAGGTCGATCCTTCCAAGCCAGCCGGACAAGCCGGTCTCCAGAATGGCGACGTGATCTCGGCGGTGGAAACCCACCAGGTTTACAATATGGGAGATTTCTGGCATGCCGTGCTGCGTGAAGGCGAGTCGTCGTCCATGTTGCAGCTTTCGCTCCTCCAAGCGAGGAACGGGATTGCCACGATCACGTTGCAGAAGCCGCATTTACCGATGTCGACGCCCTGAACCCGTATCGAGCCATGATCCCCCTTCACCACATCGAGAGCGACTCTGGGACCCGCGCACGATCCAAGGCGAGAAGCACAGTCGAAGTGATTCAGGTCGGCCGGATGCCGTATGCTCAGGCCCGGGCTTGGCAATTCCACTGCGTAGAGGAACGCGTCAGCAATCGTCAACCGGACTCGTTGCTGATCATGGAACATGAGCCGGTCTACACGACGGGACGGAGCACCAAACCATCCGACGTGAAGACCGTCGAGACGAGCCCTGCCGCCTATCCCATCATCGCAGTGGAGCGAGGCGGATCGGTGACCTATCATGGTCCCGGTCAGTTGGTCTGCTATCCAATCTTGAGACTCCGCGATTACTGCCCAGGCCCGAAAGCGTACGTTCGCCTTCTCGAAGAAATCGTCCTCAGAACCCTCAGCGATTGGGGCATTCTCGGCTCTCGTAGGCCCGGATACCCCGGAGTCTGGGCGGAGGGCAAAGACTCGGCGAAGATCGCCTCTGTAGGCGTGCACATCACCCGCGGTATCACCATGCATGGGTTCTCTTTGAACGTATCTGTAGACCTGGCTCCCTTCAGCCTGATTGAGCCCTGCGGAATTCCGGGTTGCCGCGTGACCTCTATGACTGAAATACTCGGCTTCCCGGTGACCGGCGAGCCGGTGCGACGCCGAATCATAAAGCACTTTCAAGAGCTTTTCGACGCGGACTGCATTCCGGGCCACGGCGCCGGGGTTGCGACCCTGGGGATGGGACCATTCTGACGAGGAGAGGCCTATGCGCGAACTCGACACCCACACATATCGCCTGGCGGTCGCTCAATTCGATCAGGCGGCGGAGGCGATGCGACTGGACGACAATCTCCGTGAGCGGCTCAAAGTTCCTCAGCGCTCCCTGGTGGTCAGCGTACCGGTCCGCATGGACGATGGACGGGTCGAGGTGTTCACAGGGTATCGCGTCCAACATGATTCTTCCCGTGGGCCGAGCAAGGGAGGCATCCGGTATCATGCTGAGGTGAACCTGGGCGAAGTCGCCGCCCTGGCGATGTGGATGACGTGGAAGTGCGCCTTGGTGGACCTACCGTACGGAGGGGCCAAGGGCGGCGTGAGGGTCAACCCGAAGCAATTGTCCCGAGCCGAGCTCCAACGCCTCACGCGCCGCTATGCATCGGAGATTTTCCCTCTTATCGGCCCGGAACAGGACATCCCCGCTCCGGACGTCGGCACCGACGCGCAAGTGATGGCGTGGATCATGGACACATATAGCCAACAGATCGGATATGCCGCGCCCGGCGTCGTGACCGGCAAGCCGCTCGTCATCGGGGGGAGCCTCGGCCGCGAGGAGGCCACCGGCCGCGGGGTCGCGTACGTCACGTTCGAGGCGTTACGCCAACTGAAACTGGACTTGGAGCGGGCAACGGTGGCCATCCAGGGATTCGGCAATGTCGGCTCGCACACGGCTAGCATCCTGGAGCAGTGTGGAGCTAAGGTCGTCGCCGTGAGCGATGTATCCGGAGGAATCTACAGCGCTAGAGGTCTCAAGATCGCCGAGCTCCTGGCCCACTATCGCAAGAATGGACAATCCTTGCGCGACATCAAGATGGGAGACGCCATCACCAACGAGGAGCTCCTTGAACTTGACTGCACGGTCTTGGTCCCCGCAGCTTTGTCAGAGCAAATTACCGAACGAAACGCGGGCAGGCTGCGCTGCCGGATCCTTGCCGAAGGCGCAAACGGACCCACGACACTGGAGGCGGACCGCATCTTGACGGACAAAGGGGTGTTTATCATTCCTGATATCCTCGCCAACTCCGGAGGAGTCATTGTCTCTTACTTCGAATGGGTCCAAGACGTGCAGCGGTTCTTCTGGAAGGCCAAGGACATTCAGGACCGCTTGCAGGATCTCATCACCAACGCGTTCCAGCGAACGCTGCATTTCGCTACGGAGAAGAAAACGACCATGCGGATGGCCGCGCTCATGAACGGGATCGATAAGGTTGCCCAAGCTCACCTCCTGCGAGGCCTCTATCCATAGTCTGGTGATTCCTGAGCGCTTTTGTCGCACGGGAGGCCGGTGGGGCGAGAGGCAGGCGACACGAGCCGGCTGTTAAAGTCAACGGAAGTCTTGCTGATCGCCGCTGATCTCGTGCCGTCACCGGCGTTCGGCGTGGTCTCGCGAGCAACCAACCTGCATGACGTGAGACGGCTGCTTTCCGTACCTTCGACCATCCGCCCGGACCACAGGGCGTCATGAGCACCATGGGAAGAGACCTGCTTCTGCCGGTAATCGGGGGGCTCTGGATGTTCGATGGGCTCTGCCTGCTGGCGTTTCCGCTCCTCCTTGTCCGAAACGCCCGCGATCTCCTCGCCCGCTCTCCCCGACTGGTGTACTGGGAGATTGTCTCAGTCGGCTTCGGCATTGTGGTGATCGCGACAACCTGGGACAGCTCGGCTCACCTCCTGTGGAGTGGCGTCGGCTCTGCCATGATCGTCAAGGGGCTCTTCTTCGTCGCCGGCCCGCCGAGATGGCGGCAAGCGGCCATCGAATGGTGTCTCTCCCGCGAGGCGGTTGACTACCGGTTTGTCGGGTTGGGACTGGTCACCCTTGCGCTCTTACTGTTTCGTACGCTAGGGTGGCTGGCGCATTCGTGAGCGATGTCACAGGAATCGCGAGAAGTCCCGTGGATCGAGAGGAGATCGCCTCCCTGTGGGAGATCCACAGACAAGCCGATTGGCCACGTCTGCCAAGCTCCCATGAGGGTGAGCTGATGACGCTGGATACCGTTATCAGCGGCTGCGCGGTGTTTTATCTCGACAATGCCACAGGATTGGACCCTCAGCGCACGGGCATGCTGGAGGACTGCATTGAGGACTTGGAGAACTTATTCGGCGAGTTGAACGAGGAAACACGACCGTATTTCGAGCGAGCGAAGTTGCTCGCCCAGATGCTGCTCGCCGCAACCGACCAGTCCTCCTACTGACGTGCAGGGAAAGAGGCATCGCGAAGTCTGATCTCTCCCCCGGCGACGTTGCGTTACGGTACCTCGACGATATCCTTTTTCATCGGACCCAGGAGAGCCAACAGCTCCTCCTTCTCCTTCGCCGGGACTTTGAATTTGTCTAACGCGGCGACCAGATCCTCTACCAATGCGTTGAAGTCCCCGTTCGTGATCTTCATACCCGCATGCGTGGTCTTCATATCCCGCCCCGCATAGGTGCAGGACCCGCCGGTAGCGGAGCACATCTGATCCACCAAGTGCTTTTTCAACTTGGGAATATCGGTGGTCGCAAAACGTCCGTTGATGCGCGCATCGGCGGCCACGTTCGCGACGAACTGGTCGACGACCGCCGTGATCGCCTCTTTACCACCCAATCGGGCGTAGAGCGATGTTGCTTCGCTGCCCTTTCCAGCCATATCGACGCAGCCGATCGCCAGCCCGAGGCCCACGGTTGCAAGGCTCCCCCAAACAGCTCGCCTGTGCATGATCGTCCTCCTATGACGGTTTAACCGATTCTCCCGACTCACCCGACACTCAGGCCAACCGAGCTTCGGCAGGTGGGAATGAGTGCTGAAGTCTTGACGAGCCGTTTATACCGCACGTAGGATTTATCGCTCAAATATATCTTTTCTATAACGTTTATAGGTCGTTCCTATAACTCATGGGGGCTTCCATGGAGCTTCGACACCTGCGTTATTTTCTGGCTATCGCCTCCTGCCAGAGCTTTTCTCGCGCCGCTGAAGCGCTGCACGTGTCGCAGCCTTCCCTGTCTGTTCAGATAGCGGCGCTGGAACAAGAATTAGGAACGCGACTGTTCGACCGCCTTGGACGAACGGTGGTGCTGACACAGCCGGGGGAGTTGCTTCGCCAACATGCTCACCGCATTCTCCGAGAGGTCGAACTGGCGACGCAAGCGGTCCTGGAGCTGAACGGCGCACAGCAGGGACGCCTCGTGGTGGGGGTTCTCTCTAGCGCCAACTCCTACTTAATTCCGCCGCTCGTGTCTCGGTTCAAGCAACAATGTCCTAACATTCACCTGCAAGTTCACGCACGGCCTTCCACGGAGATCGTGCGGGCTTTGGTGGCCAACCAACTGGACATCGGCATATGCCTGCTCCCGGTCGACGACGGGCGACTCACAACGGTCCCATTATTGGATGAACGACTGACCCTGGTGGCCCCAGCATCCTACCGCCTCCGAAAGCCAAGGCTACGCATGCGGGAACTCGGCAGTCATCCCTTGGTGTTGACGCCAGCCGATTACTGCTTGAGGCAAATGGTGGAGAGCGAATGCCTCAAGGCCAGAGTAAAGCCCCACGTGGTCATGGAGATGAGTTCACCGGAAGGAATTCTCCAAGTGGTGTCGAACGGTGCCGGCTTGACGATCTTGCCGGAGCCCTTTGTGCGCTCCTATCTGCCCAACGCATCGTTACGGGTGATCGCCTTGTATGATCCCATCCCCACACATTCGGTCGGACTGGCTTATGTCACTCAACGCTACCAGACTCTCGCTGCAAAGGAGTTCGTCCGCTTGTGTCAAACGACGAGCGCGGAGATTCAGGGCGGGTCTCCACGGAGACCCGTCGGGGAGACCAGACTCGGTCGACCGATTTCGGTCGACAAGACGGTGGGGCTGCCGCAAGGATCAAAAGCGCGAGCCGTTGCAGCGACCGGAGACGCCTTGCAAGTTGCCCCCGTGGTCCGTTAGACTTGCCTTGCTAGCTAGCCCTACCAACACGCGACTTCCTTCAGCATCACCAGGCACCACGTACCTGAAGGTCCAGGGAGGAATTCATGGCGGTAACACTCCGGGTCGTATTGCAATCGCTCGTGTGCGCGGTGGTCTTCCTACAACCGCCTCTGTCGGTCGGAGCGGAGCCATATGAATTGAGTAAGAACGATGTCATGGATCCGAGGGGGATTACGAGCTCAGAAGTCTCATTGTTCGGCGTGAAACTCGCCGATCCGGAGAGCAAGGTCCTCGATGTTCTGGTGAACGAGAAAATTCCCGGGATCAAAGCCGAGCAAGAGGGCACCTTCGTGTTCCTCCTGGACCAGCGCAAGCCGACTGGGCCGATGGCCGGCGTTCGGGTGCAGGACGGCAAAGTAGATTTGATCTTCATCAACAACCGCTTCGCGTATAAGACTCGCGGAATCTTTCGGAACGTGTTGAACAGCGAGAGCCCGGATGAGATCCGTAAACTCCTCGGGAAGGAAGATTACGGAGACGAAAATGTCATGGGCGCTGCGCTCATTTATGACAGGCAAGGCATTCAGGTGAATTATCTGGGCAAGGACGTCAATGTGGAGTTCACGCTCCCTCATTGAGGACCGACCTCATGGGGCCCATCCGACTCTGACCATACCTTGTAGTGTGCTGCCCCGGAGTTCGATTCATTCTTGCTAGGAACACCTCTTCCCGCTCAGAACCCTACCTGCAACGCGGTCTGGTGCCTCCGTGCCTCACGAAGCGGCTTTTCCAGCCCTCTGACGCATGGCTGTCGGTCCATGCCGATCGTGCACGCTGGGGGCAGTACCCAAGAGATTCTTTTGGTCAGGAGATGGGCTGCGAGAACCTGAGGCCGTAGTTGATAAGGCTGACGGCGGTGTGCCATCGGCGCTTGGAGTTGAGAATCACCAGCAGCAAATCGCTGCCATTCTGAGAGACCTTCGCAATCAGGCAGCGGCCCGCTCTCGACGTAAATCCGGTCTTTACGCCTTCCACGCCTGGGATTCGACCTAAAAGCCGATTCGTGTTGCGGAGCAGGTATACACGGCCTCCGTCCACAGGGGCAATCATCTCCCGCTCTTCCCGCACGAGTTCCCGAAAGACGGGGTGGGACAAGGCGACCTCACTCAGTTTCGCCAAGTCTTCCGCCGTCGAGTAATGATCGGGGGCATCAAACCCGCACGCGTTGCTAAAGTGAGTGTCCGCCAACCCAAGCGTGGTTGCCTTCGCGTTCATGTACTCGACGAATTTCTCCTCGGTGCCTCCCACATGTTCGATCGCGGCCACACAGGCGTCATTAGCGGAGACGATCAACATAGCCTTGAGGAGGTCTCCTACACGGAACACCTGCCCCTCTTTGAGGCGGAGATGAATCTTGGGGGTGCGAGCTGCACGGCGGCTGACCGTGGCCTGGTCATCAAGACGCCCCCGCTCGAGTATCACCATGGCTGACATGATTTTCGTCAGGCTGGCAGGCGAAAGCCGCTTCGCCGATTCGAATTGGTAGAGCGTCCGGCCGCTCTTCAGTTCCTTCAACAAGACGCTGTGCGCGGGCACGCGCCGCCACGGGAGCAACTTCGACATGTCTGGAGTGGATAAGTAGCCGGACGATTGGGGAGAGAGTGTGTGTGATGCTACCGGTTCCGGCGACACCCACGAGAAAGTGCAGAAGATCGACGCGAGAGCAATGATCCCGATGAATGGAGTTCGATCAAGCCTTGGACGCTCGGACAGCCTTCGTGTTGGTAATATGGTCACGGGTCCCACGGCCGGTCCGTCAGAGCGAAAACGTTTCCCTTACCCGCTGGCCGTCGAACGCACTCTTGATCACCTTGTGAAAAAATCGCAAGAGGTCCGCCAGGTCGATCCAAAATCCACAGTTCAAGCAGCGTGCATACAGACGACGATTGAGCACCGTATAGTGTCGCTCAACCATCATGAACCCCTGACATTTCAAACAATGCATGTGGTGTGCCGCGTGAGATTAGGCTATTGAACAGCCGATTGGGACCTCGTGAACACCCCCCGCCTGAGCATCCCACACCAGGATTCTGCTACCGTAATCGATTCATGATCAGCGCCACACAGCCCGCCAGCAGCCCGCCACCGAGTATCGTCGTTACGAACGAGACAAGAGCCTGCGCGCTCCCCAACGGGTGGGTTTCATAGAGCAAATCCCGTACGCCTCCTTGCACCATCAGCACAGAGAGCGTCGTCAGCGCCCCTATGCAGAACCACCAGGCAAATGTTCTCACTGGCGTACGAACCGGCCGTCCCGGCTTCTGGAGGCCACTCTAGCCGACCCCCCTTGAGCTGTCAAGGTAACTCGACACTCGGGTGATGTAATCTTCTCTGTGTAAAAGACGAAGGGTGTAAGCTGGGCGCTGAC
>CAZZPI010000007.1:0-16317 GCA_964655865.1 uncultured Nitrospiraceae bacterium | reverse complement strand
CGTCTTGAACGAGGCGGCGGCGCATGAGCCGTTGGAGCGGCAGTTTCCCAACGGTTGTTTGGTCATTTCGGTCGATGCGACGCCACGCCTCGCCCGTGGCGATGTTGAGCCCCTGTCGGCGGCGGCCGTGTTGCTCAAGATCAATCGGCGTCAGGTCCTGGAACAAGTCGGAATCGCAGCCCGTGACCAGGATCGCGTGATGTTCGGCTCCTTTACCGTGGAACAGGAGGGCCGGAGCGGCCGGTGCAGTTTCTGGCATATCGCACTGCGCCAGTTACCGGACAGCGATCCGCTCGGGGCCTTTGTAACCAGAATCAAGACGAACCTGGGGATTGAGAAGGAAGATCAAGACGCTCTAGTCATTGCAGCGGTGAAACTTATCGAGCGGGGTCGAGCAGAGGGAAATCCACTTCGTGCGTTCCTCCGTGACCGAACTCACCTCCAGGTCGATGCGCCCGGCGCCCAGGCCCGCTCAGTGGAATGACCGTGCCTTGTCGATGCGCCAACCGCGCAGACTGTGTCCTCGTCATGCCGCAAACCACCCGATCGGTCGGTCCGACAGATCGATCCACCAGCTCTTGACATACGTGTAGAGATGGAGCCCGTGCTTCCCAAGTTCCCATCCGTAGCCTGATTGTTTGAATCCGGCGAAGGGCGAGGCCGGATGGAACATATTGGAGGCGTCGATCCAGACAGCGCCGGCACGGAGCGCCTTGGCGATGTCAGCCGCGTCACCCTCCGCGACCTCGGCCAACGGTTCCCGTTGCGGGGTTGGCGTGAGTTCTTATTCGCGCTTCGATGAGAATCGGACCGGGAATGTCGCCAGATTCACATGACTCCCGGGACTGTGGTACTGGTGAGCCTGTGACCTCACCTGCTCCATTGCGACGGATCTTTATCACGGGCGGGACCGGCTACCTCGGCACTCGTCTTGTTCCTAGGCTCATGGAACGGGGGCACGCCGTTTCAGCGCTGGCTCGGCAAGGGTCGGTCTATCGGCTCCCGAACGGGTGCAATGTCATCATGGGGGACCCGCTGGACCGCCGGACGTTTGCGGAAAGAGTGCGAGGGATGGACACCTTTGTCCAACTGGTCGGTGCCCCGCATCCGGCTCCGTGGAAAGACCGGGAGTTTCGACGGATCGATCGGGTGTCTGCGCGCGAGTCGATCGCCGCGGCCGAGGCGATGGGGGCGCCCCACTTCGTGTACGTGAGCGTCGCCAATCCGGCGCCGACGATGAAGGCCTATATCGAAGTACGGAAGGAATGTGAAGCGCTGATTCGAGCAAGCGGGCTTCCCGCGACGATCCTGCGGCCGTGGTATATCCTCGGCCCTGGACATTGGTGGACGGTGTTTTTGAAGCCCGGGTATTGGCTGTGGGGGTTGCTTCCTTCCACGCGCGAAGCGGCCGTTCGCCTTGGCCTGGTGACGTTGGAGCAGATGCTCGCCGCGTTGGTGTGGGCCGTGGAGCATCCGCCGGATTCCGTTAGCGTGATCGAGGTCCCTGCGATTAAACAACTCGGGAGGGGAGGGCAATGAAACCCCTCGCGCTGATTACCGGCGCTGGAGGGCTCATCGGTCAGTACCTGATGAGGACCGCTTCACGATGGGCTCCCAATTGGGACGTGCGGGGACTGACCCGTGCCGATCTCGACCTGACGGATTTCGAGAAGGTCGAACCCGCCTGGCGATCGGTAAAGCCGTGCGCGCTCATTCACTCTGCGGCACTCAGCCGGACGAAGGACTGCGAGCAGGACCCGGTGTCGGCGCGGAGGATCAATGTGGAGACGACGACGCATCTCGCGCGACTGTCTGAGCGCATCCCGTTGATCTTCCTTTCGAGCGGGGAAGTGTTCGACGGTCAGACCGGCTGGTACAGCGAAGTCGATGAGCCGAAGCCGATCAATGTTTATGGGAAGACGAAGCTCGAAGCGGAACACATCGTTCTGAAGAACCCACGCCACACGGTGTTGCGCATTGTGCTGACGGCCGGGACTTCGCGGAAAGGCGACCGAAGCTTCGTCGAAGACATGTGCCGAGCGGTCAAGGCCGGGAACAAGGTGACGCTCTATGCCGACGAGTTTCGTTGTCCGCTCCCGGCGGGCGCGATTGCGCGGGCGATTTGGGAGCTGATCCTTTATGACAGGCCCGGTCTCTATCACCTCGGCGGACGCGAGCGACTCTCCCGATGGGAAATCGGCGAAGCCTTGCTGCCCTGGTATCCCGAGCTCGAAGGCCGTCTCGTCCGAGGGTCGAGCCGCGATCACGTCGGCGCTCCGCGACCGACAGACCTCTCTCTGCGGTGCGAGAAGATCCAACGCCTCCTGTCCTTTCGCCTTCCTGGATTTCGCGAGTGGCTCGCGGGTCGGGCGGGCCGAGGTCACGATCTGTGGGATTATCCGTCCCCGTGATCCGTGAAGTGAGGCACCGATTGCGTCAAGATAGGAATGGGTCCCCGGTCACGATGGCACGCCGGTTCGGGAAGGCCACGACGCGATGGTAGGGTCTGACCCTCTTGCCCTTGTGGTGAGCGGCTATCTTGCGATGGTCGTGCTCATGACCGGCTTGTGGGCTCTGCAGCTCCGCGTGCGGAACGCTTCGATCGCGGAGGTCGGCTGGTGCGCCGGCCTGATCGCGGTCGTGCTTCGGTATGTCGCGCAGTCCCCCGGTGATGTCGAACGCAAATTTCTCGTGGGCGCGATGGTCACCATCTATGCGGGGAGACTGGGTCTGTACATCCTCTTCAATCGGGTCATCGACAAGACGGAGGATGCCCGCTATCGCCGCCTGCGCGAGGCATGGGGCGATTCCGAAACAATCAGGATGTTCGCATACTTTCAACTCCAGGCTTTCGCTGTGGCGGTGTTTTCGCTGCCGTTTCTGGCGGCCATCCAAAATCCGCAACCTCCGTTCAGTCTGACCGAGCTGGCCGGATTCACGATCTGGCTCATCGCGATCACAGGCGAGGCGATCGCGGACTGGCAGCTTGCCCGATTTCGCGCCAAGCCGTGGAATCGCGATCGCGTGTGCCGCGAGGGGCTGTGGCGCTACTCACGTCATCCCAATTATTTTTTCGAGTGGGTCCACTGGTGGGCCTATGTGGTGTTTGCGATCGGGGCGCCTGGCTGGCTGCTGACCTGGATCGGGCCGATCTCGATGGGTTGGGCGCTCCTGAAGGTCACCGGCATTCCACTGGCGGAGGCTCAATCGATTACCGCCCGCGGGGATGAGTATCGCGCTTACCAGCGGACCACCAACGCGTTCTTCCCGTGGGTTCCGAAGGGGAGGTCTTGAACGGGCCCCGGTAAGGCGGCCGGTCTCGATCGCGCGATTTGGTCCTCAGACTCGGCCTCTTGAGCCGGGCCTTCGCTTTCTCGTCGCTGCGAGCCGGCACGCCGGTGCGCAGACCAAGGAGGGCAGCCCCGGACGACCCGACTGATAGCGTCGCGGCTCACGCGAAAATCTTCTGCCACAAACTGCTTCCCCGGACAGCTTCTCGAGTCCGATACGACCGCCCCCTGAGCTTGTCCCAATCGAGGACGACTTTCCCATGGGTCGCCTCATGTTGCCGTTTCCAGGTTTCCAGGAGGTTGAGGCAGGCATGGTCGATGTGGCGAAGCGATTCGAATCGCACGTGAAGCTCGGCGTAAGGCGGCACTTTTTCCAGCGCCGCCGCCAAGCGTGGCAAGCTCACGAACGTGGCGATCCCTTGAAGATGCAGCGTGAACTGACCGGTGTCGGCGTCATGGGCGAAGAACGTTTCGAGGTTCTGGGTCGTATAGAGCAGCTTGGCGAGAGCGAGCCCGACGCCGAGAAGCACCCCTGTGAGCAAATTGGTCGCCACGATGGCGCCCATCGTGGTGAAAAAGATCACCACTTCACCATGGCCGTGGGATTTGAGCTCACGAACCACCTTCAGGTCCATCAATTTGTAACCCGTATAGACCAGCACCGCGCCGAGGCTCGCGGTCGGGATGAGTCGCAAGAGTGACGGCAAGAGCGACACGAATAGTAGCAACCAGCCTCCGTGCATGATGGCCGAGGCGCGAGTTTTGGCCCCCGCTTGCAGGTTGGCCGCGCTGCGCACGATCACGCCGGTCATCGGCAACACCCCGAGCAGCCCACAGAGGGAGTTGCCTACTCCTTGCGCGAATAGCTCACGGTTGTAACGAGTGCGTGGGCCTGTGTGGAGCTGGTCGACCGCGGTCGCGGAGAGGAGGGTCTCCACGCTGGCTATGAAGGCCAGCCCCAGTGCCTCAGCCATGACGGAGGTGTCGAGCAGGTGCTTGAAGTTGTCTGGCGAAGGCAAGTGGACCACCCACATGAGGTTCTCCTGCACCGTGACGTGGCTGATGGGTAGTTGAAGCACTGTGGCGACTATCGTCGCAGCGGCCACCCCGATAAGGACCCCTGGGAGCACGCGAAACCGTCTTGGGACTACGGTCGTCCAGACCACAATCGTGAGGATGGTAAGAATCCCGATCCACGCTGCCTCCTGATGTGGTGTGGAAGTGGCTCCGTCAGGCATCACGGCTTTCAGGATGGCGCTAGGGAGCGTCAGGATGTTGGCGAGTCCTCCGCCCTTGGGTGTGTCGTCGATCATGATATGGAACTGGCTGGCGAAGATGAGCGCGCCGATACCCGCCAGCATGCCGTGAACGACCGCCGGCGAGACGGCGCGAAACCACTGACCAATCTGCAGCCATGCGGATAGCAGTTGAATCAGCCCAGCCGCGAGCACGATCACGCCGAGTGACTCGAACCCTTGTGTCTGACTCAGTTCCCACACAATCACTGTCAGGCCGGCGGCAGGACCACTGACTTGCAACGGACATCCCGCCAACCAACCGACCACGAGGCCCCCGATAATGCCGGTCATGATTCCAGCCGCAGGGGGAGCTCCAGACGCGACCGCAATGCCCATGCAGAGAGGAAGGGCGACGAGGAAGACGACGAAGGAGGGAAAGAGATCCTCTTTGAGAATAAGTGCCCGCTTGACCATCTCCACCACATCGCGGGTCATTGAAATCCCAGGAGGCGCGCGCCAGAGTCATAAGGTATCCAAAGGCGGAATTATCAGAAAGAAAATTAAGAAAACCGGCGGGAGGTTCGCCCGGGAGCCTGTCCGACATTGACCCTTCTACTCCGGCGAATGATCTGAGGCCGTCTGCGTCGTTCTCGGCCCGAAAAAATCCTCAACGCATTGACCACCCGTTGAATCGCGAAGAGCGACGGGTTCCCGATACGCCCGCGGTTTTCCTTGGCCTGCGGCCTCGCATCGGGCCGCACCTCCTTCGCCGGGTACCATTGCTCCGAGAAATGCGATGGGTGCCCCGAACGGCAATGTCGGACAGGCGCAGTGACGCCGAGAGCACGGTAAACACGTTCTAGGGTGTCCCCAAGCGGGTGCAGGGCTAGCTTTACTTGCTTGCTCGCACCTGAATGCCGTATCGCGGCGGGGTGATGCCTTCTGCTCGGCACCGAGGACAGCGGCTGGGACAGGTAAGGCGACGCCGGTCTCGAAAGACGTAGCCACAGGCGGGACAAGACGACGGTTCGAGCACGAATCGGCGCGTGCGGTCGCGTGCGAGCGTTTGCACCACATGCGCGAGGTGCTCTTCGACTTGACGCTCGGGGATTCCTACCAGCTCCGCCAGTTGCCGAGACGAAAGCAGCGTGTCGGTGATCAATTCCATGATGCGCTGGCGAGGCGTCCGTTCTGGTCGGAGCATGCAACATGGTAGACGAGTCATTCCATGGAAACCAAGAGGCCCTGGACTGTAGAGGGTTGAATAGACTTTTCGGGTTGGTCATCATGTTCTCGTCCTCATCGGATCCCGACCATGAAATTCCTCGCCGTGCATCCAGGCCCGCTGATCTATACCAAGATCTACCTGCGGCTCGAGCCGCTGGGGCTCGTCCGCGAGGTCGGTCACGATGTCCGCCTGATCGATCTCCAGGTCCAAACCCATAGGGACTATTTCAAAATCATTGACGGCTGGCAGCCCGATGCTGGCGCGTTCTCCTGCAACTATCTGGCGAATGTGCCGGAAATCGTGGACCTCGCCAAGCTGACGAAAGAAAAACTGCCCCGCTGCTTTCTCTTCGTGGGCGGACACAGCGCCTCCTTCGTGGCAAAGGAGTTTCTTGAACATGGGCAGGGGGCAGTCGATGCGATCTTGAAAGGAGAGGAGGAAGCGAACGTCGCGAGGCTCCTGTTAGCGATCGAACACGACCGCGACGCGCTCACCAAAGTGCCGGATGTGGTCGCACCGGCTGGCGAGGGGCCCGCCCCGCACTTCGTCGAAAGCTTGGATGTTCTCAGGCCTGCTCGCGATCTGTTGCGTCATCGTCGCAAGTATTTCATCGGTGTCTTGGACCCCTGCGCTTCCATCGAGTTCGCCCGCGGTTGCCCGTGGGATTGTTCCTTCTGCAGCGCCTGGACGTTTTACGGCCGCAGTTACCGAGTGGTGAGTCCGGAAAAGGCGGTGGAAGACCTGCAACGGACCAAGGAGCCCGGTATTTTCATTGTCGACGATGTCGCGTTCATCCAAGCGAAGCATGGACTCGAAATCGGCGAGGCGATCGCCCGTAAAGAGATCAAGAAGGAATACTATCTCGAGACGCGGGGCGACGTCCTGTTGCGGAACAAGGAAGTCTTCGAATTCTGGAAGAGACTCGGGTTGAAGTATATGTTCCTCGGCGTGGAAGCGATCGACGAAGATATGAGATGGCCTTGCCGCCGGCCCATCAGGGCAAGATCAACTCGAAGCTCCTGTACATTCTTCCGCCGAAGGGGCGGCAGGGGCGGCCAATCGACGATTCGATGGAACGTTTCGTCGATGCCACCCGCATGGGTACGACAGTCTAGCCTGCATAATTCATGAACGCTTCTGCTGCAATCGCGGATTCGCCGCTGCGACAAGCCTGTCGGCGGGCGTGCTCGCCGCTCAGTCGGTCAACATACTGTTTCAAGTATGCCTCCCTCCTTCGTGGCTGCGCTTGCCCGTCTCGCTTGGCGAGTCCACGATTTCGCGACGAACCGTCATGAATTATGCAGGCTAGTCCCCATTAGTCCAATCCTCGCCCAAGACCGCCGGTATCCTGCTATACTACCGCCGGCTGACGCCCTGATCTTTCCTGTCCTTCGGCATGAGCACGCCCGATTGGAACGAGCTCGCTGAGCTGGCCTTGAAACGTGTCCGTGCTGCCGGTGCGGAGTACGGCGATATCCGCGTGATCGACAGCGCCGTACAGACGGTCCATGGAGAGGATCGACGCATTGCCAGCGTCAAGGAGATCTGTGACCGCGGATTCGGGATCCGCATGCTCTACCATGGGGCATGGGGGTTCGCTGCCAGCTCGATTCTCTCGACAGAAGAGGTGCCGCGCATCGCCGACCTGGCCGTCGAGATCGCGAAGGGGTCGGCCTCTTTGGCCATCGACCGAGTCCGCTTGGCAGAAGAACCTCGACACCGAGATCGCGTCGTCACGGTGTGCCAACTCGATCCCTTCAACGTGCCGTTGGAAGACAAGACCAAGCTCCTACAGGAGGTGATGGAGTACATGCACCGCCAGGCCGGCATCGTGCGGAGTCATGCCGAGCTTTGGGCCCGCCGCGATAGAAAGCTCTTCGTGTCGACGGAGGGCACGCACCTCGACTTCGACCTCTTGGCGACGCAGGGAGAATTCTCCGCGACGGCGGTACACAATGGGTATTTCGCGACCAGACATTTCCATACCCCGCACCTTCGACAGGGCTACGAGCAGATTACGGAAGCGAACTTCTTGGCGGAAGCGCCGCGGATCGCCGCCCAAGCTGTGGAAAAAGCCAGAGCGCCGGTGGTTGAGCCGGGTCTCTATGACCTGGTGCTCGATCCGGAGCATCTTTCGCTGACCATCCACGAGTCCTGTGGGCATCCCAGCGAACTGGACCGTGCTTTGGGCTACGAGGCCAATTATGCCGGCACGAGCTTCCTCACACCGGAGAAGCGTGGCACCTTTCGATATGGTTCGCCGTGGGTCAATCTGCTCGCGGACAATACGGAGCCCGAAACCCTCGCAGCGACCGGCTACGACGACGACGGTGTCGCCTGTCAAGAATGGGACGTCGTGCGGGAAGGAATTTTTGTGGGCTATTGTACGAACCGAGAAATGGCTCCCAAGATCGAGGAGCCTCGATCCCGAGGCTCCAATCGCGCCGACAGTTGGGGGAGCGTTCCGATCGTGCGGATCGCCAACATCGGGCTCCAGCCTGGCACGGCTGCGCTGAGCGATCTGATCGCCGACGTAAAACGCGGCATCTACATCGAAGGGCACGGATCCTACAGCATCGATCAGCGGCGCTATAATTTTCAGTTCGGGGGCGACGCGTTCTGGCTCATCGAAAACGGCCGACGGACGCACATGCTCCGCGACGTGATCTACCACGGTATCACGCCCGAGTTCTGGGGCAGTTGTGACGGAGTGGCAGATCGCTCTCATAGGCGGCGCTTTGGGTTCATCACCTGCGGGAAAGGTCAGCCGGGTCAGTCCGGTTGGATGACCCATGCCGCTTCTCACGCCCGCTTTCGGGGAGTGCAGGTGATCTCGGGAGAGGCTCATCCGTGACGATCTCGACCGTAAGATCCTGGCCCAACATGACGAGTCGAGAGGAGGTTCGCTTTCTGTCAGACCTTGTCTTCAAGCGGTCCTCGGGCGACCACACGCTCGTGACGGTGCAGGATCACAACGGGGGGACCACCAGGTTCGCCAACAATCAGGTGATTCAGAATGTGAACACCAGGCGTGGAACATTGACAATGATGGTGGCCTACGGACGGCGACATGGCGAAGCCAGCACGTCCGACTTTACGGCCGGAGCCGCGCTGGAGGCCTTGCATCGAGCTGAGAGGATCGCGCGGGTCTCTCCCGAAGACGAAGAGTTCCTTCCCCCTCCGCTTCCGCAACGTTACCCGACCGTGAACACTTTTCTGGAGGAAACGGCTCTGGCTGGACCGGCTCGCCGGCTGGAGTATGTGCAGGAAGCGATCGGACAGTGCCGTATGGAGAACCTGCAGGCCGCCGGCATAGTGTCCTCGTGTCATACTGCCGTGGGCCTCGCGGCCTCGACCGGCCTCTTCGCCTTCGAGGACCGCACGGAGTCGCGCTTCAGCATCTCCGTTCAGGCACCCGATGCGACGGGATGGGCCTCTGCGGCCCATCGATCGATCGATCACCTTAAGATCCAAGAGCGCACCTTGCACGCGATTCGGAAGGCACAACGAGGCGGTGGAGCCAGGGATTTCCCGCCAGGCCGTTATCCAGTGGTATTGGAACCGGCAGCCGTCGCGGGGCTTCTAAGCTGGTTCATGTGGATGCTCGATGCGAAAGCCTATGAGAAGGGGACAAGCCCCTTCCGGGGCAAGCTTGGGGAACTAGTGATCGATCCACGACTGTCCCTCCTGAACCGCCCTGACCACCCTGACCTGCTCGGGCTAAGTTTTGGCGCGGATGGTCTCCCTACGACTGTCTATCGGTGGATTGACCACGGCACCCTCAAATCGCTTGCGCATGATCGCTACTCCGCGAAAAAACACGCGATTGACCCCATACCAACCCTGGAGTCGCCGGTCCTGGAAGGGGAGGAACCGACAAGTCCCCGAGTCGAAGATCTCATCCGAACCACTGAACGAGGTCTTCTCATCACGAACTTCTGGTATATCCGTACCGTCAACTCCAGCGACCTCACCTTAACGGGCATGACCCGCGACGGCACCTTCTTGATAGAAGACGGGCAAATCACCAAGCCTGTCCGTAACTTACGGTTCCACGAAAGCCCACTTCGGGTATTTAAGCTAGTGGACGGTTTCACCAGGCCGGCGGAGGCGGTAACGCCTGAGACCGGTAAGCTCCTCGTTCCCGCCATGAAGATCCGGGAATTTACTTTCACCAGCGTGACGCGGTTCTGAAGGCGTTCGCATCCGCCTGCACATTAAAATCAAAAAAACCCTCCGCGCCTGTTGACTGTTGAAGATCATCGGAGTTAGACATAGTGCAGCGTTGATCTGATCGCACTGCACATGGAACGAGTACTCCGACTCTACGTCACACCTGCCCCATTCGACATCGACTCGAACCCCACGCGCGTTTCCAATCACTTGTTCCGATCCGATGTTTTTTGGAGGTGTCGTTATGCGCCGTGATTTTTCGGATGCTCCGGTCCGACTCATCCGGATCCTCCCCGCTGAGTGCAAGCCCCCGCATCCGCTCAAGCCTACAGGGTTGCAGTGGTTCAACGAGCGGATCTCGGCGATGGCTCGTCGATGGGCCGCCGTCTTGGAAGAAATCGGCATCCTCAAGCGTGCGGTAAGGGCACAGGTCACATCGCTCTCGCAATTCGGCGCTAAGCTGGCAAGTCTAGCCGATCGCCTCTGGGTGAAGGCATGCTCTTCCGGTCGCGTCGTCGCGGACGAGATGTGCGTAGCGAAACAAGAAGGGGGCAGGCGAATGAAGACAGGGTTGGCGTGGCTGCAGCACACAGGGCGGAAATGGATGCGCGCCTCGTGGAAGAGGACAAGACGGACCATGATCCGAGCCAAGATACGGCTTGTGAGATGGAGTGAAGAATATAGGCACCTTCGCGCAGAAGCTCACGTACGTGCCCCCCAAGTGGTCGAGCGCAAACCGGATGTATTGGACGAGGTGAGGGCGCTCAGATCTCAGATGGCTATGCAACAGCAAGAAATGAGTCGGCTCATGTCGCATGTGGCCGAACTCCAGGCACAAATGTTGTCCCAGCAACAAGTTCTCATGTATCTGGGCAAAGAAATCGAAACATTGCACGTGCCCGTTCTCGGTCTGAAGGAAGTCCCAGTGAAAACCAAGCGGCGGCCGGCTGCCAAGAAGAACGAGAGGAAACAAATATCGCCGCCTAAGGCACAGGTGACCCCGGAGGCTAGTCTCTGAACTGGAATCCGAGCGGAGGTGCCGAGCACGGTACGGATAGAGAAGTGGCCGCTCTGCACGTTCCTCTTCCTCGCACTCTCCCTAGGCGCGTACCGAGGGTTCGCAGATATTTTAGTGCCGCTCTTTGAAGATCTCGGAACCCTCCATCATTCCATCACGACCAGATCTCCACTAGCCCAACAGTATTTCGATCAAGGCCTCCGGTTGCTCTATGCCTTCAATCACGAAGAGGCCGTCAATTCGTTTCGAGAAGCGGCGCGGCACGATCCCGATGCGCCCATGCCCTATTGGGGTATGGCACTCGCGCTCGGACCCAACATCAACGCAGCCATGAGTAGGGCGGATGAACAGCGCGCGATCGAGGCACTCCGCCAGGCGAAGGCGAGGCTCGCCCAGGCCTCTCCGAGAGAGCAAGCCTACGTTCAGGCTCTCTCAAAGCGGTACGTCACCGGGTCGAGAAACTCGCGCGGGTCGCTCGACCGCGCTTACGCCACGTCCATGCAGCAACTTGTGCATGACTATCCCGACGATCTGGATGCCGCCACCTTGTATGCCGAGGCGCTCATGAATCTCTCGCCGTGGGAATATTGGACCACAACCGGTGCACCCGCGCCGAACACGGCGGAGATCATGGCGACGCTGGAAACGGTCTTACAGCGAGCTCCGGAACACCCGGGTGCTTGCCACTACTATATCCACGCGGTCGAGGCCTCGCCGCAGCCGGAACGGGCCGTTCCGTGTGCCGAGCGGCTCCCTGGGCTCATGCCAGGGGCAGGCCATATCGTACATATGCCGGCCCACATTTACATGCGGACGGGACGCTATCACGAGGCGTCAGAACGAAACGCACGCGCCGCCTTGGTCGATCACGAGTATCTGAGCCAGCGGAAGTTGGGCGGCATCTACTCCACGAGTTACTACGCCCACAACCTCCACTTTCTTTGGGCTTCGTTGATGATGGAAGGGCGCAGTCAGGACGCCATGAGGCGGGCGCATGAACTCGTGGCCTCGCTCGATTTGTCTGGCCTTGGCAGAGACCCGGCTGCCGAGCTGTATCTCCCAACTCCGATGTTCGGCCTCGCGCGGTTCGGCAAGTGGGACGACATCATACGAGCGGAACCACCTGTCAAAGAGTTCCGCTACGCAACTGCCATGTGGCACTTCGCGCGCGGCTTGGCCCTGGCGGCAACAGGTCGGGTCAGCGGTGCGGAAGCCGAGCTCCGGGTGCTCGGAGAGATGATTAAACCTAAGCGCTTTCCGCGGGAGAAGACCTCCGCACAGAAGACGATGCGAATGCTCCTCATACTCGCTGAGAAAGTGTTGACGGCGGAGCTTTCTGCCAGCCAGGGGCGCTACGAAGATGCGGTGCGCGCGTTCAATGAAGCAGTGCAGTTAGAAGATCGGCTTCCGTACTCAGAGCCACCCCTCTGGTACCATCCAGTCCGACACAATCTCGGGGCAATTCTGATTGCACAAGGGAGGGCGGTCGAAGCCGAGATAGTCTACCGCGACGATCTCGACCGCAATCCCGAAAACGGCTGGGCCCTCTTTGGGCTTGTTGAAAGCCTCAAGGTCCAAAACAAGACGGAAGAAGCGACCACGGTCACATCCCGGTTTGAGAAGGCATGGGTGCACGCGGACGTCACACTGACCAGTTCTCGATTCTGAGAGAGGCCCGGTGCCTTCCGTCCAGCCAAGCTCCCTAACTCTTCTCGTTACATATTTCTTCCTCCGGTCCTCCCTCCTTCTGTGGGTCAGTAATCCCCCAAAATTGGAAGGCGAGCGCTCCTCCCGATGGATAGCCTAGGAAGCGAATGCAATTGCTTGAGCGATCACATCACCAGCGGGAGGTAAAGAAATGAGCCACGTAGCGTTTGCCCAGGTGCCAGAAAGGATCGCACGAAGTCCTCGCGAGCAGCGACGAATCCACCGGCACTGCCCTACGACACCTGTCTGCCTCATGTATTCAGGATTGGACAAAGGTGAGATGATCATTGGAGACGGAGTCGTCGTCGATCTCTCGGACAAGGGACTGGGCCTGTATGGAGATCATGCCGTTAAACTCGACATGGAGCTCACGGTCTTTGTCTACTTTCCTGATGCTGATGAACCGCTGTTTACGAGTGCAGCACGAGTCGCGTGGGTGTCAGGGCGCCGGTTCGGAGTGGAACTAGTGGGGATCGAGGCCAGGGAACAAAAGCGGCTCCTGCGTTTTCTCAAAGGCTTGACGCTTGGAGGATCCACCACTTGCTAGGTGGGAATTCCGTTACTTCGATATGACTCGCTTTGTCGTCTGCGGGTGTTGGCTTCATTAGATTCTCCGCTTCCTCCCAGTCTAGGCATTCTTCTTTTCGTTTCGTCCCTGCCAAAATTCTCAGCTTGGGCGCAAGCGATCCCTTGCTGAGGAGAACTCCGGCACTTTCCAACGATAGCCTCTTCCCGTAGGAGATGTAACTCCCGGTGATGATGTACGATAAGGTTTGGACTGGTGTTAGATTATTCTCGGAGCTGGCAAGTCACCTTGAAAAGGAGGAGGACCTCTCGGCTAACAGCTTGAATCGATGATCGCGGACTATGATCTAGGCCAAGGGGAAGCCACTTGCTGTTGAGAGAACAGGGAGCGAGCCGCCCTATCTGGCTTGTAAGCCCGAAGGCAACTTTTCGACTAAGAGACAAAAAAGGAAGTGCCATGAAGGAGACGCGCATGTGTGGACGTGCGGCCCTGCTGACGCTGGTAATAAGCGTGATAATCGGCACTGGCTCCGCAAAAGCCACAGCCGAACCGGAACCAGTGGCGAAAGCGATCTTCGCGGGCGGCTGTTTCTGGTGCATGGAGGAGGCCTTTGAAAAGCTGGATGGGGTGGTCTCGGTGACATCCGGCTACACAGGCGGGCAGGTTGCCAATCCGACCTACGAACAGGTGTCGGCTGGCCGGACCGGTCATGCCGAATCGATCGAGGTCATCTATGGTCCGGCCAAGGTAAGTTATAGCCAATTGCTGGATGCGTTCTGGCATAATGTGGATCCGCTCACATCGAATGCGCAGTTCTGCGATCACGGGACGCAATATCGTTCGGCGATCTTCTACAGAACAGAGGAAGAAAGGCGATTAGCCGAAGACTCTAAGCGGGCCATCGAAAGGTCCAAGCGCTTCAGCGAGCCGCTGGTGACAGAGATCGTGCCGGCCGGAACCTTTTATCCAGCGGAAGAGTATCATCAGGACTTCCATAAGAAGAATCCCATCCGCTACAAATTCTACAAGTACAGTTGCGGTCGTGCTCAACGGTTGGAAGAACTTTGGGGGAAATAAGTGCGCGTCCTTGACCCACGCTCCAGAAACGTCCCTCGTGTGCATATGTGTCCCATGAGCGTCTCGCTACGCGTTCTTCGTTTTCTGTGTCTCGTCGGATAGTTGGCAAAAAGTGGACTACGGCACGGAACTTGAGGGATATTTCAAGGGACGAGAAATTTCGTTAGTGGAGCGATGTGGAGGCGATATATGGCCTCTAACACCACAATCAGACCAGGAGATTCTTTTCACCACGTCGGTCGGCTTGGATCGTGTGCCGGCCTCCTTGCATGCGTGCTCGTGATCGGGATCGTCACGCCGACAAAGTCTGATTACGACGGTCATGGTCCGCGCTACACGAAGCAGGAAATCCGCCGAGCCATCAACTACTACGCCCAGCAGTATCGGCTTGACCCAGCTCTCTTGCGAGCTGTCATTAAAGCGGAGTCCGATTTTCGTCAGCACGCGGTTTCCCGCAAGGGCGCGGTTGGGCTCATGCAGCTCACGCCCGGCGCGGCCAAGACGCTCAGTGTGATGAACCCTTACGATTCCATTCAGAACATTCGCGGTGGGGCAAAGCAACTTCGGCACTTGCTCAATCTATATCGTGGCGATCTACCCTTGGCCCTGGCGGCGTACAATGCGGGCGTGCATAAGGTCAAAGATCGCAGAGTTCCTCGAATTCCGGAAACTAGATCCTATGTTCGAAAGGTCCTTCGCTATTATCATGCCTTCAAGCCTGTCCCCCATCCTCATCACAGAAATCACGAGAAATCCGGACCACTGCCCAGCCGTAGAGCCGCCTAAGTGCGGTAGCTTCCCGTCTCCCAACTTGTAAATAATCTAGAGAACCGATTCACCCTCTTACGCCTGGGCATCCTTATCATCGACATGTCAAGCCTTTTAGTAGCCGCATGTGCTGGGCTCTCGAGAAATTCTTTATCCATCCTTTGTCCTAGTGCTCTCAGCAATGGCGAGAGGGGGCCTCTGCACGCTAGGAATATGGGCGACAGGACTGCCTCGCATCACTCAATTCTGACTTTCTTCAATGCGGAATGCTTTCAGCAGTTCGGCACGGGGCTCAAAGCCCGGCCTCCTTCTGATGTATTGGGAGGAAGGAGTAAACCCCCGATGCTGGGCTCAGCAGCGCTAGATACCGAGTGAACATAGAGAGGCGACATCCCCACGCCATATCGGCGCCCCCCTTCTTCACGGTTATCAGTTTCATCCTTTGCTTTCATTCGGCGCGTAGGCTGATTCACGTGATTCCTCCCGTATCGATCATGTCACGGCCAGTGGCACTGCTCACAGCCTCGCTTGGCGCGACATAGTGACGTGACCACGCGAAGCATTCATTAGCCTATTTGGGAGCTCCTTTTAGCGAATTTCGGCTTGGCTCGGATTCGCCTCGGTTCGTCATCTGTCAACGTAGCGTCCTCATGAGCCCGGTACCAGCGAACTTCAGCTGACCTAAATCCAATAGTCAGTCGTCCAAACCTCACTAGCCATCACCTCTGTGAGCCGTCTCGCGCGTGCTCTTCTTTTGTTTAAGTTGCCGGGAATTGCCAGCGTGTGGCGCAAAGTGCGGGGATGTCGGAAAAATCCTCCCACCGGAAGTTGGGGACTCCCTACCACGTAACTCATTGAATTATGGCGCGCACATTGCGGATTGGTGCGGTGTCCTGACGGCACAAATCCTGTTCTCTTCTTGAAGCGTGAGTAGGCATGGTCCGGATGGGATCGGAGGACATATGCGGTACACAACGACTATTCAGCACAAAGGGAACAGCCTTAAGACAATCCTTTGGAAGGGGTTAAGTGTGGGTCTTCTGCTAGGAGCAATGGGCATAACTCCTCCCATCGCAGTCAGCGAGATGTATCACTTTATCGACAAAGACGGCACGGTGAGTTTGACGAACGTGCCAACTGATCGCCGGTTCAAGGCTGTCCCTTTCAACACCTACCGGCTACCCATCAAAGTCTCTCAACAGGAACTTGACCAGGCGATTGCCTGGTACGCAAAACAACATCGGCTTTCTCCGGCGCTGCTCAGAGCGGTGATTAAAGCCGAGTCGGACTTC
>CAZZPI010000006.1:0-16662 GCA_964655865.1 uncultured Nitrospiraceae bacterium | reverse complement strand
GCTAGCAGCGAATAGCTTGGAGAAGAAACCGGCGATTCGCTCCTCGCTATTCGCTGTTCGCTATTATCTGTTCGCTATTCGCTATGTGCTTGATATGAGCGGCACCATCATCAAAATCTCTGGGCCCACCGTGGTCGCGCGGGGGATGACCGCCACTCGCATGTACAACCGGGTGGCCTTGGGTAACCTCGGGTTGCTCGGCGAAGTCATCAGACTCCGCGGTGACGAAGCGACCATTCAGGTGTATGAGGACACGACCGGTCTGGCGCTGGGCGAAGAAGTCGTCGACGCCGGGGAGCCGTTGATGGCGGAGCTCGGTCCCGGCCTCCTCGGATCAATTTTCGACGGCGTCCAGCGTCCGCTCGAAACAATTGCGGCGGAGCAGGGGGCCTGGATCGGTCGCGGGGTGGCCGTGTCCGCCTTGTCTCGCACCCGGCAATGGGAATTCCATCCCTCGGTCCGTCCAGGAACAGTGGTCAGGACCGGGGACTGTCTCGGGATCGTCGAAGAAACCCGAAAGATCCAGCATCGCATCCTGGTTCCTCCGGGGGTTTCCGGAACGGTAGACGAAATCAAAAAAGGAATGCTCTCTGTCGTCGAACCGGTAGCCGTGCTGAAGGGAGGACGCCCATTGACCATGGTCCAGCGATGGCCGGTGCGGACTCCGAGACCCGTCGTCGAGCGGCTACCGCCGGAAGTTCCTTTCATCACCGGACAGCGAGTGTTTGACTTGCTCTTTCCCGTGGCCACCGGCGGAACGGTGATCGTCCCCGGCGGATTCGGGACCGGGAAGACGGTCGTGGAACAAACACTGGCGAAGTACGCCCAGGCCGATATCATCGTCTACGTGGGCTGTGGCGAACGCGGAAACGAGATGACGGAGGTGCTGGCGGAGTTCCCGCATTTGATCGATCCGACAAGCGGTCTCCCGCTGATGCAGCGGACGATCCTGGTGGTCAACACCTCCAATATGCCCGTGGCGGCCCGCGAGACCTCCATCTATGCCGGTATCACAATCGCGGAGTATTACCGGGACATGGGGTATTCGGTCGCCTTGATGGCGGACAGCACCTCCCGCTGGGCCGAAGCGACGCGCGAAATCTCCGCCCGCCTGGAGGAGATGCCCGGTGAGGAAGGCTACCCGACCTACCTCGCGAGCAAGCTCGCCGGTTTCTATGAACGTGGGGGCCGGATGCGCTGTTTCGGTCAGGAGGACCGTCAGGGATCGATCACGATTGTGTCGGCGATTTCTCCGGCCGGAGGAGATTTCTCCGAGCCCGTCACTCAGAGTTCGATGCAGGTCGCCGGAGGGCTGTGGGCCCTGGATGCGGACCTCGCTCATCGCCGCCACTTTCCGGCGATCAATTGGAAGACCAGCTTCTCGCTTTACTGCGCGCAGCTCGATCCCTGGTTCCGCAGTCACATTGCCCCTGACTGGCCGTTGCTCCGAGGCGAGCTGGCGGCGCTGCTTCAACAGGAAGAAGAACTGCAGGAAATCGTGCAACTCGTAGGAATCGACGCACTTCAAGATCAGGAGCGGATCACACTCGAGGTGAGCCGGCTCGTGCGAGAAGAGTACCTCCGGCAAAGTGCATTCTCCGAGGTCGATGCCTCCTGCCCTCTCCAGAAGCAATATTGGATGCTCAGGGCCTTCTCGCAGTTTCTGGCTTACTGCCGAACGCTGCTCAAAAAGGGACGCTCGATCGAAGAAGTCTTGGCTTCACCGTTCCGGAGCGAGTTGGAGCGTTTGAAGGAAACCGCGCCTGATGCGTGTGTGGCACAGGCCCGGGCGATGGTCGAAAAGATGGGGCAGGAACTCGGGAAGCCGTGACAAGTGACTGGTGACAGGTGACGGGAGAGGCTGGGTTTCCCTTGATCCGGCTTTTCCCGCTCCTAGGCATCACTCGTCACGCGTCACGCATCACGGTAGTAAGATGCACGATCTGGTCACCCGCGAATACCGAACCGTCAGCGGCATTGCCGGCCCGCTCCTGTTCGTCGAACGTGTCCGCCATGTTTTCCTCGGCGAGATGGTGGAAATACTTTCCCCTACCGGCGAGGTGCGGCGCGGTCAAGTGATCGAGTTGTCTGAGCAGCACGCGGTCATTCAGGTGTTGGAAGAGACTACAGGTCTCCCCCTTGCCGGGACCCGCGTCCGTTTGACCGAATCAGCCGCGACGATGCCGCTCTCGCGGGACATTCTGGGCCGGCGCTTTAACGGCGCCGGCGCGCCGATTGACGGCCTTCCCCCCGTGATTCCCGAGCGCAGGATCGCCATCACCGGTGAGCCGCTCAATCCTGTGGCAAGGGACAAGCCGACGGCCTTCATTCAAACCGGCATCTCCGCCATTGACGGTCTCAACACGCTGGTCAGAGGACAGAAGCTGCCGATCTTTTCCGGAGCCGGGCTTCCGGCCAAGGAGCTGGCGGCCCAAATCCTGCGGCAGGCCACGGTCAGGGGACAGGCTCCGCCGGCTGCGGTGGTGCCTGTCCCCGTCTCGTCGGAAGGGGGACAGCCGCCGCCGCTGGGAACAGGGACAGGCACCGGCCATGAGGCCGGAGCCAGTCCCATCGCCATCGTCTTCGCCGCGATGGGGATCACCTTCCGCGAGGCCTCGTTTTTTCTCAGCGAATTTGAGCGAGGCGGCGTCATGGACCATGTCGTCGTGTTCCTCAACCTGGCTGACGACCCGACGATCGAGCGGCTGCTCACGCCGCGATACGCGCTGACGGCGGCCGAATATCTGGCCTTTGCACGGGGCCATCATGTGCTCGTGATCCTGACCGATATGGCAGCCTACTGCGAAGCCCTCCGCCAGATCGCCACTGCCCGGGAAGAGATTCCCGGCCGTCGCGGCTACCCCGGCTACATGTACTCCGATTTGGCCTCAATCTATGAACGGGCGGGGCGCGTCAAGGGACAACCGGGCTCGATCACGCAATTGCCGATTCTCACGATGCCGGACGATGACATCACCCACCCGATCCCGGACCTGACCGGATATATCACCGAAGGGCAGATCGTCCTGTCGCGCGAGCTGCATCGGAAGGGCGTGTTCCCGCCGATCGATGTCCTACCCTGCCTGTCCCGACTGATGAACTTAGGGATTGGGCCGGGCAAGACGCGGGAGGACCATCGCAGCGTGGCCGATCAACTCTACGCCCTGTACGCCCAGGGGCGGGATGTGCGGCGCCTGGCAGCCATCGTGGGAGAAGAGGGCCTGACCGAGTCGGACCGGCGGTTGTTGAAGTTCGCCGATGACTTTGAGCGTCAATTCGTCAATCAAGGCGATCAGAACCGCTCGATCCAGGAGACGCTGGATCTTGGGTGGAAATTCCTTCGGTATCTGCCCAAGGAGCGCTTGACACGAGTGAAGCCGGAATTGGTTGAACGGTATTACGGGTCACGTGAGACGGAAGCATAATGGAATCCATCAGCCGCACACGAACGAATCTACTTCAGCTCAAGCGCAAGGTCCACATCGCTGAACGAGGCCTGGCGCTCTTGCGGAGCAAGCGGGAAGCACTCGTTCGGGAGTTCTTTGCGGTCATGGATCGTGTGGTACAAGGCCGCAAGCAATTGGAGACGGCCATCGCACAGGCTACGGGATCCTTGGCTTTAGCGTTAGGCAGCGACGGGCAAGCCGTCCTCCGATCGCTTGGCTTCGCTGCGCAACGGCACCTACCCATCGATCTGATCGAGCGGAACGTCTGGGGGGTCCGCTTTCCTGAGTTGCATTATCCGACGATCGCTCGCACCCTGGATAACCGAGGCTATTCCGCCCCCGGAGTCTCCGCGTTCGTGGATGAGACAGCCAGGCGCTTTGAAATGGTGCTGGAACTGATCCTTCGGAGTGTTGCAGTGGAAATGCGGCTCAAAAAGCTGGGGACCGAAATCAAGAAAGTGACCCGGCGGATCAACGCGTTGAATGAGGTGATGATCCCGCTGCTCATACGACAGGTGCGAACCATTCGCCGCACGCTTGAGGAGCGGGAGCGCGAGGACCTCTTCCGGATGAAGCGGTTCAAATCGGCGAGGGAATAGCGAACGGAGGGTGGCGAATAGCTAGAGGCTCATGGCTGCTCGCTGCCAGCTATTTGCTACCAGCTCGACGCGGAGGCGTCGTATGAACTTCGAATTCACCGACGAGCAACGACTCATTCGGGAAACGGTACGACGCTTTGCTGATCAAGAGTTAGCGCCAGTCGCCGCGGAGCACGATCGAGCCGGACGGTTTCCGCGCGAACTCGTGGATCACATGGCTGCGTTGGGTTTACTGGGAGGACCGATTCCCAAAGAGTTTGGAGGATCGGGGTTGGATTACATCAGCCACGCCATCATCACCGAAGAGGTGGGGCGAGCCGATTCCTCAGTGCGGACCACGTTGTCGGTCCAAGTGTCGCTTGTCGCGCTCAGCATCGTGAAGTGGGGAACGGAGGACCAGAAGCGCCGGTACCTGCCTGACCTGTGCACCGGACGGATGCTAGGCTGTTTTGGATTGACGGAACCGAACGCGGGCAGCGATCCGGCCTCGATGGAAACCACCGCCGTGAAGCGCGGACCCGGCTGGGTGCTCAACGGGACTAAGACCTGGATCTCGAATGCAACGGTCGCCGATCTTGCGTTGATCTTTGCACAGACCGACCGTGCCAAAGGCCATGAGGGCATCGGTGCCTTTCTCGTGGAGCAAGGCACACCGGGATTTACGACCAGACCGATCACCGACAAACTTGGGCTCCGCGCCTCAGACACCGGCGAGTTGATCTTCGAAGATTGCACAGTGGCGGAGACGGCTTTGCTGGGATCGCTCGGCCAGGGATTCAAGGTGGCCATGTCCGCCTTGGACAATGGCCGGTATAGTGTGGCAGCCGGTTGTGTCGGGATCATGCAAGGCTGTCTGGATCTGTGCACAGAGTACGCCAAGACGCGCAGGCAATTCAGCAAGCCCATCGGCAGCTTTCAACTGGTGCAGGACATGATAGCGCGGATGAAAGTGGATCTCGACGCCGCACGCCTGCTCGTGTTTCGCGCCGGCCATCTGAAGAACCAAGGGCTCCCCAACACGGTCGAGACCTCCATTGCCAAGTACTTCGCCTCCGAGGCGGCGGTGCGAGCGGCAACCGATGCGGTGCAGATTTTCGGAGCCTATGGGTATTCCGAAGAAACCCCGGTCGCTCGATATTACCGCGATGCGAAAGTGGCCACCATCTATGAAGGTACGTCGCAGATTCAGAAGCTGCTGATCGGCTCTCATCTGCTGGGGATGAAAGCGTTTGCCTAACCGAGGCTCAGGCCACGAGCCGCAGGACAAGAAGAGACATGATCCGCGTGAAGCGTGTCTATGAGGCAGCGACGAAGAGCGACGGCAAGCGGTTTCTGGTCGATCGGCTGTGGCCGAGAGGCGTGACGCGAGACGCGCCACGGCTGGATGGGTGGCTGAAGGAGGTGGCTCCCAGCGACGCGCTTCGGCGCTGGTTCGGACACGCCCCCGAAAGATGGGAAGAGTTCCGCCGCCGCTACTTCGCTGAACTCGATCGGAAGCCTGACGCCTATCGTCCGATCATAGAGGCCGCTCAGAAGGGAACTGTAACGCTCCTCTTCGGCGCCAAAGATGAGGCGCACAACAACGCCGTCGCTCTTCGCGACTTCCTGGTCGCGAAGCTGCACAAGAAATGAAGGGCGCTCATTCCTGACCACGCGGCGCACCCGTGTGCGGCCTTGGAACGCTCATTACCACCCACCACGAGAAGGAGACCGATGTTGAGCCCTAGCTCACATCGGACAGCGCTCGCGCAACTCCTGTAGCCAGACATCTGCACGGGCATCGCTGGGCGCACGCCAGTCACTCCGAGGAGACAGCGACCCGCCGGACCCCACTTTCGGTCCGTTGGGCATGGCCGAGCGCTTGAATTGGCTGAACTCAAAGAAACGCACGATAAAGACCTCAAGCCACTTGCGTACAGCGGCCAGGTCATAGTCATGGCGGTGATCAATGGGGACGGTGTCCGGCCACGTGCCGCGCCGGCGATCTCCCCAGGCATGCCAGGCGAGAAAGGCCACCTTGCTGGGACGGTAGCCGAACCGGCTGAAGTAATACAGGTTGAAATCCTGAAGCTCGTAAGGCCCAACGACTGCTTCGGCACGTTGCGCCGGCTCGCTGCTCGCTCCGGGCACCAGTTCGGGAGAGATGCGGGTCCTGACGATACGCTCGAGCACCGTTCGGGTCCGTTGATCGAACTGCTGGGTCTTGATGAGCCAGCGGATGAGATGCTGGATGAGCGTCTTGGGCACGGAAGCGTTTACGCTGTAATGCGACATGTGATCTCCCACTCCGTAGGTCGTGTAGCCCAACGCCAACTCGGACAGATCGCTGGTCCCGACGACGAGCGCCTGATGCATATTCGCCAGCCGGAACAAGTGGGACGCGCGCTGGCCGGCTTGGACATTCTCAAAGGTCACATCGTACGCAGGTTCCCCACGACTGAAGGGATGCCCCAGGTCTTTGAGCAACTGTTGGGCCGCCGGCCGAATGTCGATCTCCTGGGAGCTGATCCCCATCGCCAGCATGAGCTCCCGCGCGTTCTCCTGGGTGAGGCGACTCGTGCCAAAGCCCGGCAATGAATAACCCAGAATGTTGGCGCGCGGCAGTTTCATCTGGTCAAATGCGCCGACCGCCACCAATGTGGCTTGCGCCGAGTCCAATCCTCCCGAGACCCCGATCACCACCTTTTCGATCCGGGTGGCCTCCAGACGCTTGATTAATCCCTGAACCTGGATGCGATAGACTTCCGCGCAGCGTTCGTCGCGGTGCGCCGGTTCGCTGGGCACGTACGGAAACCGCTCCACCGGCCGCTGCAAAGCGACGATGCCACGGGGAACCTCGAACTCAAACGTCACGCGACGCATGCAAGATACAGCTTCACGATAGACCGCGACACAGTCGTTGAAACTGGTCATCCGCATACGATCCTGGCGCAGGCGATCAAGATCAATGTCAGCCGTGATCAACCCAGGCTGCCGGGGAAACCGGGTCGATTCAGCGAGCAAATCCCCATTCTCATAGATCAATGCGTGTCCGTCCCAAGCCAGATCGGTCGTGGATTCCCCGGGCCCGGCGGCTGAATAGAGATAGGCAGCCATGCACTTGGCCGATTGCGAGGCACACAGCAACTTACGGTACTCCGCCTTTCCGATCGTAATATCGCTGGCTGAGAGATTGGCAAGCAGCGTGGCCCCGGCAAAGGCCGCGTACGTGCTGGGCGGAATGGGCACCCACAGGTCCTCGCAGATCTCGACGTGAAAGGTGAACCCGGTGAGATTGGCCGCTTCGAAGATGAGATTGTTGCCGAACATGATCGACTCATTGCACACGGAAATGGTGTTCGAGCCCGCGTGCCGGGCCGAGGCGAACTGTCGCTTCTCGTAAAACTCGCGGTAGTTGGGGAGATAGGTCTTCGGTATGACTCCCAGGATTCTTCCCCGATAGATCACCAGCGCACAGTTGAAGAGCTTCCCCTCCGAGCGGATGGGGGCTCCTACAATCACCACGGGGAGTAGTTCGCGACTGGCGTGAATGATTTGGGAGATCGCCGAATCGACGGCGTCCAGCAATGCGTCCTGTTGGAATAAATCTTCATTCGAGTACCCGGACAGGCCGAGCTCCGGGAACAAGGCCAGCGCGGCCTTCTGCTCCGAAGCCGCGCGAGCAACAGTTAGAGTCTGTTCCAGGTTGAACGACGGGCGAGTCACGTCCACGCCTGGTGTGGAGGCCGCCACGCGAACGAAGCCGTGAGAATAGATATTCTCAAATGTCGTCTTTGCTGCAGGTGGGCTCATCCGGCTCTCACTTTCTTCACCTCTTCCGTCAACAGCGGGACGATCTCGAACAGATCACCCACGATGCCATAGGTGGCGAGCTTGAAGATCGGTGCGTTCCGATTGTTATTGATCGCGACGATCGTGCGGGCGGAGGACATCCCGGCTTGATGTTGAATCGCTCCTGAGATGCCACAGGCGATATAGAGCTGTGGTGAGACGGTCTTGCCCGTCAACCCCACTTGAAGTGAATGCGGCTTCCAGCCTGCGTCCACCACCGCGCGAGAGGCGCCCACGGCCGCCCCCAGTGCTGCTGCGAGCTCCTCGATAAGCTTGAAGTTCTCCGGCCCTTTGAGGCCTCGGCCACCCGAAACGATGATCGAGGCCTCGGTCAGGTCTTTTCTGTCGTCCGCCGTTGTTCGTATTTCGCGCACCTTCGCCATCGGTCGAGCGGCATCGAGCGAGGCAGCGAGCCTTTCGACGGGAATATCGGGCGCAGGCTTAGGCTCCGACAGCGCAAACACGTTCGGGCGAAGGGTCACGATCTGCATGAGCGGATTCGTCGCCTTCACAACTGCTCGCAGTTTCCCCCCATAGACCGGGCGCGTGGCGAGCAAAGAGCCATCGGTTTCCATCTCCAGCGCGACACAGTCCTGGATCAACGCGCTCGAGAGTCGCGCCGCCAATTTCGGAGCGAGGTCCTTTCCCATCGCGGTCGCGCCCATCACAATGGCGACCGGCTGAAACGTGCCGGCAACCTGCGCCAGTATCCTGGTAAAGGCTTCCGACGAATAACGGGTCAGCGCAGGGTCCTCAGCGATCACGATGCGTGAGGCGCCATGACGCGCCAGTTCTTGCGTGTGCGAGCTGACGGAGGAACCGGCAACCACCGCGACGACAGCTCTGTCCGACCCTTTGCTCAGACGGCAAGCTTCGCCTAACCCCTCTAACGAGACTTTTTTGAGACATCCGTCTTTCTGTTCACAGAAGACAAGAAAGGGATTTGCCATCGCGTCTTCCTTTCCCGCTTACAAGCTAACAGCGACTAGCGAACAGCTCTGAGAATAGCGAGGAGCGAGCAGCGAGTAACAGGCAGCAAGAACTCTGAGCTATTGCTGTTTGCTATTAGCTATTCGCTCGCGGAGTGAGCTGCTCGCTGCTATTTGTTGGCTACCCGCTAGATCGCCTTCGCTTCTTCGCGAAGCAATCGCACCAATTCCTTGACTGCAGCGGCCGCGGCGCCGGGAATGATCCGGCCGGCCGCTCGTGGCGGGAGCGGTTCCAGCCGAACAACCTTCAGCTTCGCCCCTGCGGCGCCGACTGTCCCAGGTTCTACTCCAATCATCTCCCGGTTCCAGACTTCCAGCGGCTTCTGCTTGGCTTTCATGATGCCATGGATCGACGGATAGCGAGGCTCGTTCAGGCCCTTCTGACAGGTGACCACAGCGGGAAGCGGTGCGTCGACCACTTCGATCCCGCACTCGATTTGGCGATGGGCCACAATGCGGGCGGCCTGAGCATCGACCTCCAGCTTGTTCACCACGGCGACGTGCGGAAGACCCAGCAACTCTGCGACCTGGATTCCCACAGCCCCGCCATCGTCGTCCACCGCCTGCTTGCCGAACAAGATGAGATCGAAGGATAGCCGCCGGACCGCTGCGGCCAACACCGACGCCGTGGTGTAACTGTCACCGCCTGCGAAGGCCGGATCGTCCAACAAGATGGCTCTGTCCGCGCCCATCGCTAGACAGGTCCGCAAGGCTTCCTCCGGCTTCTGCGCAGGATGTAGGCGCAAGGACAGGACTGTGACCTCGCCGGTTCCGAGTCGTTCTTTGATGCGCAGCGCTTCTTCGACGGCAAACTCGTCGTAGGGATTTGCGACGAAGCTGAGTCCCACCCGCTCGATGTCCGTGTCATCCCGCTTGATGGTGAGATTGGACTCAGTTGCCGGCACTTGTTTGATACAGACGATGAGCTTCATCGTAAAGAGCGAGAAACTAATAGCGAGCAGCAAGCAGCGAAAAGCTGACAGCGAACAGCGGGTAGCCAGTGGCGTGAGATGAAGAGTCCGCCTCTCCCTGGTTTCAGCCTATTCGCTCCTGTTCGAGGGCTATTCGCTGCTCGCTGTTGGCTGTTTATTGGCTGTTCGCTGTTATTACAGCCCCTGATAGTGCGGCCCTCCCTCAGCGGGCGCGCGCCAGACGATGTTCTGCACCCGATCTCTCTGAATGACATCGATCGGATCCTTGACCACGCAGGTCTTGCAGTGGAGGCAATTCGCGAAATTGACCTGAATGCGTCGCACCGGTCCCTCGCCCACAAGTTCATACACATTCGCAGGACAAAAATGCGTGCAGGGCGCATCGCCGAACCGCGGAATACACTCAGTCACGCATCGAGCGGGGTCCAGGATTCGAATATGCGATGGTTGGTCCTCGCGATGCCGGGTGCCTGAGTACAACACATCGGTGAGCTTGTCCACAATGACTCCACGGTCGTAACCGGAAGGGTCCTTCGTCAGTCGGCTTTGCAAGATCCGTTTCGACGACCTAAGGCTCAGAAAATCCTCGCTTACCCGGCTGGACCTTGGCGGACCAAGCCCGGTCCACATCGTGAGCCCGCCGAAAAGTAAGCCGGGAAACAGCCCGTGGCGAAACGCCTGCCTGAAGTGACGGGCGCGATAAAGATCCTGCATTACATAGGACGAGGCTAGCCTCATTTCATACGTGGAAAGTACAGATGCGGATGTGTCATTCCGTGCCAGCGCCTCCACAATCGTTTCGGCTGCGAGCATCCCGCTCTTCATCGCATGGTGGATACCCTTCAGATAGGGGACATTCACGAACCCGGCCGAATCGCCCACGATCAAGGCTCCATCGACATACGGCCGAGGAAGAGCAAAGTATCCGCCTTCAGGCAACGCCTTCGCTCCATATGAGAAAACCTCGCCTCCCTTGATGAAACGCTGGATCAGCGGGTGCTTCTTGAGACGTTGGAGTTCCCCCTGCACATCCATCCGAGGATCCTCCCAGTCCAGCCCGCACACGAGCCCGACCGCGTAGACCCCGTCTTCATAGCCGTAACAGAACCCTCCACCGAAGACGCGAGACCCTAGCGGATAGCCGAGGGTATGAATCGCCAGGCCCGGCAATCCTTCTCCCTTCACCCGGATGAGTTCCTTCACACCAAGCGCGTAGCATTGCGGCTGACGGCCCTCACGCAGGTTAAATTGCTGGATCACGTCTTCCGCCAGCGTTCCATGAGGACCTTCACCAAACACGGTGACCTTCGCACGGATCTCGACGCCCGGCTCGTAGTTGGGTTTTCGACTCCCATCAGCCCCCAATCCTTTCGCGCCCGTCTTGACCCCGCAGACGTGCCCCTTTTCATCGAAGAGCACTTCCACCCCGCAGGTTTCCGGAAACAGGTGCACGCCCTCCGCCTGGAGCAGTTCCGCCAGCCCGAGATTCATCCGCGGTAGCGAGCCGACATAGCAGTGATTTGAATGATAGGGGCGAGGGATGAGGAAATCCGGCACGTGTATCTCGTGACGGGTCGTCAAATAATACAGCTCGTGCCGCGAGACCCGGGCAGACAGCGGGATCCCGCGCGCCGCGTAATCCGGCAGGAGTTCCTCCAGAGCAATGGGATCGACCAGGGCGCCGGAAATCGCATGGGCACCTACATCGCGACCTTTTTCGATCAGGGCGATGACCGGTGCGAGCGGAGTCACCGGCGGATTATCGGCCGACGCGCGCGCATTGTGTCGGGCAACGAGCTGGCAGAGGCGAAGGGCCCCCGCCAGGTTGGCCGGCCCTCCTCCCACGAAGAGCACATCGACATCGAGGCGCTGGTTCTCATCAATCATTTGTGGCACGGCCTCTGACAGAATGTGACATTGAACCCGCACCAGGCGCAAGAGACGGGTGAACGGCGGATCTGCTTGATTCGTCTATGAACGGCAGGGAGAACCTTGGGGCAAGAGCGAAGTTGGCGGTCGCCCCCTGGCCTCTCGAAGGCTGCTCGCAAACCGACCATTCCTCTCGTGGGAAGGTGGCTCGGCTTCGGAGGCGACCTTGGGCGATACCGGAGGATCACGCGGCTTGCGCGAGCTGCTCCAGGCACCGCTGGTGACAGGTAATGGTGTCGAAGTCTCCCACAATGGAGCAGCGCGTGACTACTTCGGGCATCCCGTGACGGACCTCGAATTCCACGTCGGCCTCCCGTCCCATATCATCGCACCAGAGCCGTTTCCGGATGGTGGTGGGACCGGGCATCTTGTTCAACGTCGTCAGGCCGTAGGCCATCCCCATCAACCACAAGACAGATAACGCGAAGATAACGAGCCAGTCAAAGTTCAACATACCTCGTTCCCCCCCTTCCTCTCCAGCTACTCGGCCCATCGTGATACGCGCCTTTGCCGCTCCCCTCTCACGCATTCCTCGGGCGAACCAGGGATCTCTGGCAGCATCACGAATGACATGAAAGAAAGGCGGAGGCGCCGGATCATAGAGTTCCACTTCATGGTGGGGATCTCGGAGAGGCTTTAGGCTTCCCGCCCTGCCCTGAATTACTTCGAAGGGACTGAGCGGGCCTGCACACCGCCTCTGCACCCGATCTCCTGTTTGTTCCGTGTACCTCATGCCAACGCCTCCGCATCCCAACGCTACCTCCACTATTTGGCCTTGGCAATGAATCAGGTGCATCATTTTATGAGCAGGGTATCTAGCCCATGCTCGATGGCGGCTTGGTCGCGCAACCCTGTGGTGACAATCACCACAGTGACGTTTCTGGGGTTGCTGACAAACGCCGCAGCGGCTCACAAGACCTTTCCCTCACCCATCAGCAGAAGCTCTCGAAAGGTCGACTGAAACCCCACGGTCGATCGCTGCAGAAGTGGGCATATTCGATGCAACTTTCGCGACAGATGGCACCGGTTGAACCAGGGAGGGTGATCAGGTGAAGATCATCTGTGCGGTAGACGGCTCCGAGTTCTCTCAATGGGCGGTCGAGGCGCTGGGCGCCGTTTCCTCCCGCCCGCCCGAAAAACTGCTGCTCGTCCATGTCATCGACGCCTCCGCCATCAAAGGACGACAGGCGAAGGCTACGGCGCATCAGCAGCAAGCCCTGACGGCCATGAAATCCGCAGGCGATCATCTGCTCAACCGCATGATGCGCATTGCTGAAACCGCCCTCAGTCAGGCGGTTACCGCCCCGCATACAAAGATCGACACGACGCTTGCGCACGGGGCGATCGCTTCCACGATTATCAAAGTAACCAGGCTTCAGAAGGCCGACTTAACCATCATCGGTTCGCGCGGCCTCAGCGATATCCGGCGTTTCTTATTGGGCAGCGTGTCCCGCAAGGTGGTGACGCTGGCCCCTTGCCCCGTCCTGGTCGTGAAGCGACCGTTAACCGCCATCAAGAACGTCGTACTGGCCGTGGACCGCTCAAAGCCGTCGCGCGCGGCGGCCAAGTTCCTTTGGAGTCGGTTTCTTCCCGAGTCGGCACGAGTGACCGTCCTCTCCGTGGCAGAGCCACCCGTAACGGAGCTCGCCGAAAAGGTCCTGTCGAAGACGCAAGTGGAACAACTAAAACAACCGGCCTGGGAGCGGGCTCGAGAGGTCGTGGACGATCTCGCGCAGAGGTTCTTGCAAGAAGGGTATGAGGCGCACGGTGAAGTCCAATCGGACCATGTGACTGAGACGATTCTCAAGTTCGTCACCGCCGCTGCCGCCGACCTGCTCGTCGTCGGGTCGCGAGGCATGACCGGTTCCGAGCGCCTGGCGCTGGGCAGCGTCTCCGAAGCGCTGGTCAAATACGCTCCCTGCTCAGTCCTGATCGTGCGGGAATGGCATGGCTGACCACAATGGTGTGGAGATCTTCCGGCTCACAGAAGGAGACCTCTACAAGAAATTCTCGAGCTCGCCGGTAGGGCTCACCGCGGACGAAGCGCAGCGTCGCCTCACGCAGTACGGCCCCAATGCCATTCGGACGCCGAGCCGTTATTCGATCGTTCGCGGAGTCGCCCGCCAATTTACGCATTTCCTCGCCATCTTGCTGTGGGTCGCCGCAGCGCTCGCGTTCCTCGCGGACGCCATCCAACCCGGAGAAGGCATGGCCACGCTGGGATGGGCCATCCTGGGCGTCATCGTGATCAACGCCGTGTTCGCGTTCTTCCAGGAATACAAGGCAGAGCGCGCCGCACAGGCACTCCACCGGCTGCTGCCCTCCAGAACGTGGGTTCATCGAAGCGGACAGCCTCGGGAGGTGCCGCGCAGCGCCATCGTCCCGGGCGACATCTTGCTGCTCGAAGAAGGAGAACAGGTCCCGGCCGACGCGCGCCTGATCGAGGCGGTCGGCATGCGCGTGGACAACGCTTCGTTGACCGGAGAGTCGAAACCCAAACGTCGTGTCGCCGAGCCGGTCGGCGACGGCACGCTGCCGGATGCGGCCAATCTCGTGTTCGCCGGCACGACCGTCCTCTCCGGCCACGGCCGGGCGATCGTCTACGCGACGGGGATGGACACGGAATTCGGCAAGATCGCCCACTTGTCGACGGGCGTGGACACCGGGTTGAGTCCTCTTCAGAAAGAAATCGCGAAAGTGACCCATGTCGTGGCCTTGCTGTCGTTGGCCATGGGTATTGTGTTTTTCTTCATCGGCGTGTCGATGGGGTTGGGCTTCTGGATCAGCGCCATCTTCGGAATCGGCATTATCGCCGCGAACGTGCCCGAAGGATTGCTCCCCACCGTGACGCTTGCGCTCGCCATGGGCAGTCAGCGCATGGCGGCCCGGAAGGCGCTGATCAAGCAACTCACTTCAGTGGAAACGTTGGGGTGCACCACCGTCATCTGCACGGACAAGACAGGCACCCTGACGGAAAATCGGATGCGGGTCGATCGGCTCTACACCGACAACATTGAAATCGAATCGCGCGAGGGCTGTTTCATGATCGCGGGGCGACTCTGCATCCCCGACGACCTGACCCAATGGAAGCCGCTCTTCGACGCCGTCACTCACTGCAACAACGCCAAGCGCCTTCGCCAGCCCGACGGTCACCTGACCGTCACGGGCGACCCGACGGAAGTGGCGCTCGTCAGGTTCGCGTTGGATCACGGCCTACTCCGGGGTCAACCGTACCGGAGGATGGGCGAGCTGCCGTTCGACGCGGATCGAAAACGGATGACTACGCTCCATTGGGTGGAGGGCCATGTTACGGCTTACGTGAAAGGCGCACCGGAGTCGGTGCTTCCTCTCTGCGGCCGTCTGCTCACCCGCGGGGGCGTGATCCCGACCACCGGGAATGACCGTCAACGGATTCTCCTCAAGAGTCGTGAACTTGCGTCGCGCGCCTACCGTGTCCTCGCGGTGGCCATGCGTCAGGTCGAGCGGGAAGTCGAACATCTCGATATCGATACCGTGGAGCGGGATCTGATCTTCCTGGGCCTCGTCGCGATGATGGATCCGCCGCACAGGGAAGTGCCGGAAGCCGTAACCCGCTGCAAGCAAGCCGGCATCCGTATCATCTTGATCACGGGAGACCACCCGCTCACCGCAGTGTCGATCGCGCGAAAGATCGGACTCCTGCCCCCGGAAGAGACCCGGCGTCAGATTCCGTTCGCCCCCGTGGTCGAAGGCGCCGAACTCGACACGATGGATGACAAGACCTTGCGGCGGCTGCTGACGCCCTCTCGTCCGGGCGAGCCTGAACCGGTCTTCGCCCGCATGGTTCCTCGGCACAAGATGCGGATCGTGTCGCTCCTGAAGGAGATGGGCGAGGTGGTCGCCGTGACGGGAGACGGCGTGAACGATGCGCCGGCCCTCAAGAAGGCCGACATCGGCATCGCGATGGGGATAGCCGGAACGGACGTGGCCAAGGAAACGGCCGACATGATTCTGCTCGACGACAATTTCGCGACGATCGTCAATGCGATCGAAGAAGGCCGCGCGGTGTTCGCCAACATCCGCAAGTTCGTGACCTATGTCCTGTCGAGCAACGTCCCGGAGATCATTCCTTACCTCGGCTATGGCCTCTTTCAAATTCCGCTGGCCTTGTCCGTGCCTCAAATCCTCGCCGTCGATCTGGGGACGGATATCGTTCCCGCCCTGGGGCTAGGGACCGAGCGTCCCCACTCCGGCATCATGTCCGCGCCGCCCCGCCCGCGGACCGAACGCTTGCTCAGCGTGCCGGTTCTGCTCCGCAGTTATCTGTTCCTCGGCCTCATCGAGGCGACGATCGCCATGGCGGCTTTTTTCTGGTTTCTCCTGGAGCAAGGATGGACGTGGGGCGCGCCGCTGGCTTGGAGCGATCCGCTCTACCGCCAGGCCACTACGGTCACCTTCGCCGCGATCGTGATCGCCCAGGTTGCCAACGTGTTCGCCTGCCGATCCGAGCGGATCTCGGTCTTCCGCCTGGGTTTCTTCAGCAACAGGTTCGTCCTCTGGGGGATCGCCGTGGAGCTGGCTTTGCTCGCCACGCTCGTCTACACGCCATCCGCGAATTGGCTTCTGGGAACCGGCCCGCTCCCCGGCTGGGTATGGCCGCCGCTGATCGTCGGCGCGATCGGATTGTTCCTTGCCGAAGAATTCAGGAAAGTCATCGTCGCGCGCTCTGTCTCCGGAGACCGTCGGCGGCAAGTCGCGGATCTGGCTCACACGGACACACCGACTACAGTCTGACGCGCATGATTCCGGCAGGTGGCCATGCTCAAGCGACAACGCGGCCCTTGAGGCACGGGCTCATGTTCATCGTCAACCACAGCACGTTCCTTGCGCCCATCATTCATGTCGGTCAGTGAGTCAGCCTCGGCGGTGGGTCTGACGACAAACCGGCAAGGTATTT
>CAZZPI010000005.1:0-16887 GCA_964655865.1 uncultured Nitrospiraceae bacterium | reverse complement strand
GTCCTAAAGATCGCCCATGAACGACTTGGGGACCGCGTCCTGGCCGCCACCGCCGTCTCCCCCACCTTCCCGGCCGTCGAACTCGACGCGTGCCGCCAGCTCGCTCGAGACCTCGGCACGCGGCATCGTGTGATCGAAACCAACCAGCTGGCCCTCCCCGCGTTCGTCAAGAACGACGGGGCTCGATGCTACCACTGCAAAACGGACCTGTACGCGTTGTTGGCCACGGTGCGGCAGGAGGAAGGGGTAGATTGCATCGCGAACGGCACGAACCTGGACGACCTGGGCGATGATCGGCCCGGTCTTCAGGCGGCACGGGAGTGGGATATCCGAAGCCCATTGCTGGAAGCCAAGCTTACCAAGGAAGATGTCCGCGCTCTGGCCCGATTCTTGGGCCTCTCCAACTGGGACAAGCCGGCGGCGGCCTGCTTGTCCTCACGTATTCCGCGAGGCATCATGATCACACGAGAAAACCTGAATCGGGTTGAACAGGCTGAACAGGTCTTGCTGCGGGAAGGTTTCGTCCATGCGCGCGTGAGGGATCACGGCGAGGTGGCGAGGATCGAGGTGGCGGGAGGAGAAATCGGGCAGTTGGTGGAGGAGACGCGCAGGAAGCGCGTGAGCGACCAACTCCGCGCCTTGGGCTACCAGTTCGTCACGGTGGACTTGGACGGCTATCGCCGCGGCGGGCGCAGTCTCGGCCCCCCGCCGTCCTGAGTCTCGGCCGGCTCAGGGCCTGCCCCGCGTCGAACGGGCCACGGCATCGAGAGCCTCGTCGGCCAAGCGCCGATGATCCGAGTCGGACAGACTGCGGCCGATGACCTTCTCGGCCACCAAGAGCGCCAGCTCGGTCGTCTGGTTTCTGATTTCTTGCAGCGCCTGCCGCCGTTCGTGCTCGATCTCCCTGGTCGCTTCGCCCTTGATTCGTTCCGCCTCCGCTGAGAGCCGCTGCTCGTTCTCTTCGAGCAAACGCTGGGCCCGCTCGCGAGCCTGTGCCAATACGGCTTCCGCCTCCTTGCCGGCGGCGTTGAGCTTTGCCTCATACTCCTTGAGCTTCCGTTCGGCTTCCGCTCGGTGCCGTTCCGCCTGCTCCAAGCTTTCCTTGATCTTCCGTTCGCGCTCTTCGAGGATGCTCAAGATGCCCGGGAAGGCGAACTTATAGAGCAGGAAGAATAGAATCGCGAACGAGACGACCTCCCAGAAAATCAGCGAGGAGAAAAAGTGGGATTCAAACTGAGGCATACACACCTTTGGTGCAATGAGGAATGTTGAATGATGAATCCTGTATGGTGTGGAACTCAACACTCATAATTCAGAACTCTGGCCGGCTACTTGCGGAGCCCCATGATAATAAATGCGATGACCAGCCCGTACAGCGCGATGGCCTCGACCAGCGCGAACCCGATCCACATGTACTTGCCGACGCGCCCTTCAGCCTCCGGTTGTCTGGCCACCGCCTCGATCATCTTCCCGAAGATATAACCGATGCCTACACCGGCGCCGGCAAACCCGGCGGCCGCTAATCCCATGCCCAACAACGCTGACGCTGCGGAATCCATGTCGTCGTTTCCTCCAGTTTTGAGGTTAGAGTTTTGAGCGATGACGCTGCTCGTGACTCCATGCAACAGTCATGATGCAGCAGTGCCCTCAGTGCGCGTGCTCGCTGTGACCGTGGAGCGTGATCGCATCGCCGAGATAGACGCAGCTCAACACGGTAAAAATGTACGCTTGGATGAAAGCGATGATGAGTTCAAGGCCGTACAAAGCAATCGTAAAGGCAAAGGGCAACCAACCGATCAGCAGGCCGCCGCTGAGAACCAGCCCGAACAGCACGGCCAAGATCGTGTGCCCCGCGGTCATATTGGCGAACAACCGTACCGCCAATGAGAGCGGGCGCGCCAATTGGCTGATCAGCTCGATCGGAATCATCATGGGCAACAACCACGGCGGCGTTCCGGGCGGAACGAGAATGCCCAAAAACTTGACCCCATGGAGAAAGAAGCCCACCGCGATGCTGAGACCATACATGCTCACCGCAAAGACGGCGGTCACGATGATCTGGCTCGTCACCGTATACGTACCCGGGATCAACCCGAGGAGATTACAAAAGAGAATGAAGAGGAAAAGGGAACCGAGCAGCGGGAAAAACCGCATGCCGTCTTTGCCCATCGTGTCGAGGATGATGCCGCGAATGAAATCCACCAGGATCTCGGCAAGGTTTTGGAGCTTCGTGGGAACCAGACGCCGCGACGAGGCGGCGATCACCATTAAGGCGGTCACAAGCGTGACCACCACCCACATCATAATGACGGCCTGGTTGATGGAAATGTTGAACCCGCCCATCGACAGGGGGATCAACTCGCGTAGCTCGAACGGATGAAGCGGACTTTCTTCCATAGTCGACTCGTCGTGTTCTCAGATCAATCCTTCGACTACTGCCCCGCCCTTCCTGGCGGGGCTTGCTCAGGATTGACGCTGAGCGGCGCCTGTAACTCCCTACCTTCCGAGCTGGGCATCGTACGTCGAAGCGTCAAGGCTTCGGCTCTCCCCAGCGCTGCGCGGCTCGGTATGCATTGCGCACCCCCGCCGCCGTCCCGAGGACCAAGCCGATCACCAAGCCCCATGGGTTTGAGGCGAAGAGATAGGTGTCAACGACCCAGCCCAGCCCTCCTCCCACGACCACGGCAGCCAGCAGCTCGGTGCCGATCCGCATGGCCTGCCCCAGTCCTGTATAAAAGGGATCACTGGAGGGAGGCATCGAGAGCCAAGTTATGAGTTATGAGTTCTAAGTTGTGAGTTGTAAGAACTCAAGACTCGCAACTTAACACTCAGAACTCGGGCCAGCTCGCAGGATTAGTCCCCCACATGCTGGCTGGCCCGGACGAGCGCGCCATTCAAGCAAACTCCTCGGGGAGTTGTCAAGGTTTGGAACTGTACCGTGTTCATGGAGTATAGTCTTCCGGCGCTGCGCGCACAGCACCTTGGATCGCCGATGGCACGGACCACCTCACGGCACGCGTTTCTGCACGGCCCCCCTCAACCGCTGGTCGTCACCTTCCCACAGCCGGCCGCAGACGTGTTTGGGCTGTACCGTCGCATCGCCAGCGGAAGCAGTCCTTCGTTCCTGCTCGAAAGCGGTAAAGGCGGCCCCGCCACGTGCCGCTACTCGTTCCTCGGGGCCGATCCATTCCGCCGTTTGCGTGGGAGTCCGCATCTGTGGACGCTCACGAGTCTTGACCGAGGCTTGACCGTTCAAGAGGACGCCTTCAACGGCCTTTCGAAAATGATCTTGGGAAACCGCATCGCCAACGCCGAAGGCTTCCCTCCCTTCATCGGCGGAGCCGTCGGCTACTTTGCATACGACCTGGTCAGAGGTTTCGAGGCGCTGCCCAGTCTTGCGACGGACGACATCAGCCTGCCTGAGGTAGATTTCGCGTTCTTCGATTTGATTGCCGCCGTCGATCATCGCACCCACACCATCTTCGGGATCTTCTGCCCGCCGCTCGAGCGATTCCTGGCTGAGCCGCGCGAGAAGCTTTACTTCGAGGGATGCGATCGTCTCGCCGAACTCCAAGCCAGGCTCTCCAGCGCCCCAGCCTCTGAGCACAACAGCGACCTCTCCACACTCCTGCCGATGGGTCTGGCGCCTGAGCAGTCGCGGGAGGAGTACATGCGGCGCGTCCGCCGGTGCCAAGAGTACATCGCCAGCGGGGATATCTATCAGGCCAATTTGTCGCATCGGTTCGCCTTGACTTGGGACGCTCCTCCCGACTCCGGAAGCCGCCTCAATGATTCGTTGACGCTCGAGCTGTACCGGCGGGTTCGCTCCGTCAACCCGTCGCCGTTTTCGGGCCTGATTCGGTTCGATGACATCGCGCTCATCTGTTGCTCGCCGGAGCGGCTCGTCCGAGTGCAGGGGCGGCAGGCCGAGACCAGGCCGATCGCCGGAACCAGGCCCAGGGGCGCCACCGCGTCCGAAGACCTGCGTTTGACCGAGGAGCTGGCCACGAACGCCAAGGAGCGAGCCGAACATCTCATGCTCGTCGATTTGGAACGCAACGACTTAGGCCGGGTCTGCGAGTACGGCTCCGTTCGGGTCGACGAATTCATGAGCATCGAACAGTATTCCCACGTCAGCCATCTCGTCTCCAACGTCACCGGCACGCTCCGACCATGGACGACCGGCTTCGACGTGATTCGTGCGCTGTTTCCCGGGGGAACAATTACCGGGGTCCCGAAAATTCGCTGCATGCAAATCATCGAGGAGCTGGAGCCGGTCCGGCGGGGCCCCTACACCGGCTCGCTCGGTTATCTCAGTTGGAGCGGCGATCTGGACCTGAACATCATCATCCGGACCTTGGTCATGGTCGGAGATCGGGGATGTCTCCAAGTAGGGGCCGGTATTGTGGCGGACTCGGTCGCATCCAAAGAATATGACGAAACGCTCCATAAGGCCGATGCGTTCTTCACAGCATTGCGGAAGAGCTGAGCCGTCGCTTCGTGTGCCGGGGTTGGGTCTGTGAATCAGTGTCCCGTTAATTGAGCGACAAGACCGTCACTGAGCGATGAATCAAACGCCTATGTGGATTTTCCTGAACGACCGCTTCGTGCGGGAAGAGGAAGCCCTCATTCCGGTGTTCGACCATGGGTTCCTTTATGGGGACGGGGTGTACGAAACGCTTCGGTCCTACGGCGATCGGTTATTCATGCGAGATCGGCATCTGGCGCGCCTGCGACGATCTGCGGACGCGATAGGGCTGGAGATCTCCATCCCAGAAAAAGACTGGCCGTCGCTTCTGCACGAAGCCATGACGAGGAACGGTGTCGGAAACCGGAAGGCCGACGCTTATCTCCGCATCACGATTTCGCGAGGGCCGGGGCAGATTGGGCTTGACCCAACCCTGTGCCCGAGAGCGACGGTCGTGATCGTGGCCCAACCTCTCCACCCGTACCCTTCGCACCTGTACCAACGAGGCGTCAGGGTGATCGTCGCCCGAACGAGGCGCAATCTTCCGGCGGCCTTGTCGCCCCGGATCAAATCGACGAATTTTCTGAACAACATTCTGGCGAAGCGGGAGGCCGTCTCGGCCGGCGCATTTGATGCCGTGTTGTTGAATTGGCGTGAAGAGCTGGCCGAATGTACGGTGAGCAATCTGTTCTTCGTCAAGGGAGGGCGCCTTCATACACCCTCTCTGGACTGCGGCATTTTGGATGGAATCACGCGGGAGATCGTCCTGCACTTGGCACAGGAGCATCAGCTCCCGGTCGACGAAGGGCGGTTCCGTGTCAAAGTCCTTCTCGAAGCAGACGAGGCCTTCTTAACCAATACAAGCATGGAGATTATGCCCGTCACCACGCTCGACACCAAGCCGATCGGGACAGGGAAGCCAGGCCCGATCACGACGTCGCTTCAGAACCTTTTTGATCGAGCGCGTGTGCGATTTTTGGAGAGTTCGCCCCTCTAACGAACCCGGCTTCTTCAAGGAATCAGAGGACTTAGACTCATGCCGATTCGGCATGGAGACTGCACTTTGACGGCCCACCTATGCCCTGCTACGGTTTGTCTATGCCGATCAAGCTCTTGCGCAATCTTCCTCAAGGCTCTTCGAGCCAGGCTTCATCTTCGGTTCGGGCACTTCTCCAGGTGAGCGTCGTTTTGCTTACCTGGGGTTGGGTCATAAGCGGCCAGGCCGAGATCTATCAGTTCATCGACTCCAATGGAACGATCTCGTTGACGAACGTCCCGACCGACCCACGCTACAAGCGGGTGTACGTGGATGCAAGCCGCCTTCGCAACGTACTGTCGGAGAAGGAGCTTGAACCAGTCATTACGCGACACTCACGCCATCACCGTCTTCACCCGGCATTGGTCCGAGCGGTCATCAAGGCGGAGTCGGACTTCGATCCGCTGGCGGTGTCACGCGCAGGAGCAATCGGGCTTATGCAGCTCATGCCGCAGACAGCCGTGCGGATGGATGTGCGGGACCTCTACGATCCTGAGCAAAACGTGGCGGGCGGAACGAAGTATCTGCGGCAGCTCCTGGATCGGTTCCACGGCGATCTCCCCTTAGCCCTGGCAGCTTACAACGCTGGGGAACATGTGGTCGATCGGTACCAAGAACTTCCTCCGATCGACGAGACTCGGCGTTACGTCGGCAGGGTCCTGAAGTATTACAGTCGCTTCCTCAATCGCGACCAGCGACGAGTTCAGAGCTTCATCTCCGGCCAGACCCGCGCAGCGCAACCACAGGCGCGAGCGGTCGCGACACGGTCCCACCTGTCTCCCCTTCCATAAGCGACAGCTGGCTGTGTTGTCGCCAAGCCGAGCCCTTCCGAGAGGGAAAATCCGACCGGTAATGCGCGCCCACACTGTTTTCGCGCCATAATGCCGCTTCAGCGATCACCCTCGCTACCTGCACCATGTTCTTGACCTCGAGCGCGGCGCGGGTTTCGAACGCGCGCGACACCTGGCGGGACCACCGCGAGAGTTGCGCGACAGCCGCCCGGAGCGAATCCCCAGAACGGATGATCCCCACCTTTCCCCACATCAGTCGGCGCAGCGAGCTCCGAAGCTTCTCGGCATCTTCAAATCTTCTGGTCATCTCCCCCTCAAACTCGCGCACCGAAGGCAGCACCGACGGCACGACACTCCTTCCGGCCCAGTCGAGCGCCGCCCGCGCCGCGCGGGCGCCGAAGACCAGGGCTTCCAACAAGGAGTTGCTGGCCAGTCGATTCGCCCCATGCACACCGCTGCACGCCACCTCCCCGGCCGCGAATAGCCCCGGAACGGTCGTCGCCCCGGACAGATCGGTCCAGGCTCCGCCCATCATGTAGTGCGCGCTCGGCGAGATCGGAATCCACTCTTCCGTGATATCGATGTCGTAGCGCAGGCAGGTGGCGTAGATGGTTGGAAATCGCCGCTTGACAAACGACGCGCTCAGGTGTGTCACGTCCAAATACGCATGACGCGAGCGCGTGGCCGCCATTTCCGACCAAATCGCCCGCGCCACCACGTCTCTTGGCGCCAGGGCGCCTGCGGGATGGTATCGGTGCATGAACAGCTCCCCTTTGATGTTGCGGAGCTGACCCCCTTCCCCTCGCATGGCTTCGGACAGCAGAAAGGGGGGGCTTGAAGGAAGGTACAAGGCGGTCGGATGAAACTGCACAAACTCCATGTCATCGAGCACTGCCCCCGCCCGCAAGGCCATCGCCATACCGTCGCCCGTCGCATTCGGCGGGTTCGTAGTCCGAGCGAAAATTTGTCCGGCCCCTCCCGTCGCGAGCACCACGGCCCGCGCCGAGATCGCATGCCGACGACCGGACCGTTCGTCCAGGACGACAGCGCCGCAACAGTTCCCGCCTAGAACGACCAGATCGACCGTAAAGTGGCGATCCCAACGCTCGATGGCTTTCACGCGCATCGCGCGGGCGAGGAGCGTGCGGACCATCTCGTTGCCTGTGGCATCACCGCGTGCGCGCAGGATGCGGCTGCGGCTATGAGCGCCTTCTCGCGTAAACGCAAACTTGCCGCCGGCCTTGTCGAACTTGGCGCCCCAGGCGATCAACTCTTGGATTCGGGCCCGGCCCTCCTCCACGAGCACGCGTACCGCCTTTTCCCGACAGAGACCATGTCCCGCCTTGAGCGTATCGGTCAGATGTATGGAGACGTCATCCTCTTCACTGAGCGCAACCGCGACACCGCCCTGCGCATAGCTTGAACTGCTCTCCAAGGGGGTGCCCTTGGTCACAATGGCGACGCGCCCGACCTCCGCGAGCTCCAACGCGGCCCGGAGGCCGGCCACCCCGCTGCCGATCACCAGAAAATCCACCCCTCCTCCCGTACGCGCGGGCGACGTCACCACGGTTAGAACCCTTTGGGTGCTTGGTTGCCGCCGTCCGGTTGAATCAGGCGACCGGCCATGCCGAATGGCAGATCCCCCTGCACCTTGTTGAGCAGAATGGTTTGCGTCCCCACCCATTGCAACCGGGCGTGACCACGCTGGCGATATCCCAGGTCCGTCGAGACTTTCTTCCAGGTACCTTGCCAATGGACAAAGACGTCAATCGTCTCGCCGTCGATCAGCACGCGCTCGATCGAAAAGTTCAGACTGATGTCCTGAAACGACTCGAAATCCTGGTGGGCGTCCCGTTGCATTGTTTCGAGGGAATCGGTGGGCAGAATAATCTGCTCGAGTGCGGAACGATCGTGATCGACGTACGCTTTTCTGAGCGCCTCCACGGCGCGATCGATTCGGAGAATGCGGTCATGATCCTCGGGATACTCGACCGTTTTCCCACTGCACCCGAAGCCAACAAGCAGCACTGCGAGCGAGCAGCCGAGGGCCTGGAGAGAAGACACTCGATGGACGGCCATGCGAAGGAGTATAGGAACCGTGCGATAAGCGGTCAAGGGACATATTTCGATTGAACCGCTCTCATGTGCCGAAGTTGCCTGTCCATGGAGACTTGTGCCCGGTAGCCGGCAACGCGCCGGAATTCAATGCGCGCTTGCATTTTGTCCTCAAAGAAACTAGACTCCGACCCGTAGGAGTGAGCGCGTATGTCGAGCGTGTTGAAGAAACGGCGCAAGAAGATGCGCAAACATAAATACAAAAAGCTGCGCCGGCGCCAGAAATTTCTCCGTCGTAAAACCTGATAACCCCCGTCATCAGGGGGGGAGGTTCAAGTGCCTGAGGGCAAGAAGGTCCGGATTCGAGTCCGTACGGTCAACGCTGCCTACGTGGGGGATTTCCTCATCCCCCCCATGCGGAATCGAGTATCAGACGCGATTAACGAAGAGCAGCGGCTCTTCATCAACTTGACCGATGTGATCGTCAACGAGAAAGACCGCGTGGCGTACGTCGCGGTGAACAAGAACTTGATCGAGTCGATCGAGCAAATCTAGGCGTCGCTTTCTCACCCCTCGCTCTTCCCCCTCGGCACGGGCCAAGTCATCTCTCCTTCGTGTGATCCACCGGTTCCGTCCCGACCAGACCATGCCCTCTATGATCCGCCTGCTCCCGCTCGTGAAACCCTACCTCCCGCGTATGCTCGCGGCCGGAGTGCTCGTCATGGTGGTCGCGGCCGTCAACCTGGCCTTATTGCGACTCGCGGGGAACCTGTGGGACGTCATCACCGTCCAACGCGACGCCGCGCAGATGACCAGACTGCTGGGTTTCTTTCTCGGTCTCGTCATTCTCCAGGGCTTGTGCTCGATAGGACACAGTTATCTCACCTCCTGGATTGCACAGCGCGTCATGGCCGATTTCCGCCGCCACATTTTTGCGCACCTGCAGACCCTCTCCCTCAGTTTCTTCGCCAGGCGCCGCACGGGCGAACTCCTGTCGCGAGTGATGAACGACGTCACGGTGATTCAGAGCATCTTGACGGAAACACCGATCGATTCCGCCAAACAGGCGGTCACCTTCATCGGTGGGATCGTCTTTCTGCTCGCCATGAACTGGCGATTGTGCGTGCTGATCCTGCTCGTGCTGCCCCTCCTCGTCCTGGTCGCCCGCCTCTTCGGCAAGCGGCTGAGAAACTTGTCCACGAGGATCCAGGATCAGACGGCGTCGATCAACACCTTGGTCGAGGAAGTGCTTTCGGGCATCCGGGTGGTCAAATCCTTCGTCCAGACCGCGAGAGAAGAACAACGATTCGCCGGGCAGATCCACGCGGCCCTCACACTTACGATGAGGCGCGCCAGCGTCCTCGCCGTCTTCGTGCCCGTGATCACGCTCCTCACCTTCGCCAGCGCCGCGGCGGTGGTCTGGTATGGCGGCACTCAAGTCATCGAAGGGGCAGTCACGCCGGGCGACCTGCTCGCGTTCGTGCTATTCGCCGGTATCCTCATCGGTCCCTTCGGTTCGGCCGCACGGGTCTTCGCCCAGCTCAAGGAAGCGCAGGGCGCCACGCAACGGGTGTTCGAGATTCTCGATACGCAACCGGAGATTCGCGATGCGCCGACCGCCCGCGCGCTTCCCCCGATCATCGGCCACGTCCGAGTCGAACGCGTTTCGTTCGCTTACGACGAACGGCAGCCGGTGCTCGGCGACATCTCGTTCGAGGTCAATCCGGGCGACATGATCGCCGTCGTGGGACCGACGGGCGCGGGGAAAACCACGCTGATCAACCTGTTGCACCGCTTCTACGATCCCACGGCCGGCCGCATCCTGTTCGACAGCCAGGATCTGCGCGACGTGCGGCTCGACAGTCTGTACAGCCAGATCGCGCTCGTCCCCCAAGAGACCATCCTGTTCGGAGGCACGATCCTGGACAATATTCGCTATGGCCGGGACACGGCATCCGACGACGAGGTCTTCGCAGCGAGCCGGGCGGCCTACGCCCATGAATTCATCACTGCGTTACCGGACGGCTACCGGACGGTCGTCGGCGAGAAAGGAGTCAACCTGTCGGGAGGCCAACGCCAGCGGCTTGCCCTCGCCCGGGCGATACTCAAGAACCCGCGTGTGTTGCTCCTGGATGAAGCAACGTCCGCGCTCGACAGCGAGTCGGAACGATTGGTTCAGGAGGCGTTGGAGAAGCTCATGAAAGGCCGGACCACTTTCGTCGTGGCGCACCGCCTCACGACGATTCAGCGGGCCGATCGCATTCTCGTGATCAACAAGGGGCGTCTCGTCGAAGAAGGAACCCACGCGGAGCTCATGGACCGCCGCGGCCTCTATCACTACCTCTACACACTGCGGCTCACGGAACTGACCGCTTAGCCCTCCGTCGCAGGCCCACGCGGTACGTGAAAGAGAGAGCCCGGTCGCAACAGACGGATTGGTGGTCACAATTCATGACCATCCCTACTTTTTCAATGTCGCCTTCACCCAATACTCGACCGGATCATTGCCGAGAAAAAAGCGATACCACTTGGGCGTCCTGTGCCACACAAACGAACCGTTCAGTTCTTCTCCCTTGACGGTCCCCTTCCAGACGATTTTCCCCTCAGATGCGCTCACCGTGGTGGCTTCAAAGGTGAAGGCGTCTCCTGCAGCGTTAACCGTATAGACCCCGTCGCCAAAGCCATAGGGATCACAGGCCTTGGAGTGGAACATGCCGGCTTTGAACGTGAGCTCATCGGGATCACCCGTGGTCTTTCCCGCCTTGCCGGTCTCACCCACAAACATGTAGCCATCGAGTGGGCCTGATTGTTCTTGCGCGACGGCGGGTGCGTTGGTCGAAACGAACAGCATGAGACCAACGAACAAAAGAAGCGCGAGGGTTCCATGTGTTCTTGGCTTCTTCATGATCGGCCTCCCATGAATAGGGCCTCTGTCAACAGTCAACACGAGGCCCTGGTGAAAATAGATGGACCGTTACCCTCCCATGCGGGCTCGGACGCCCAACCTTCCGGTTCAAAGACAGCCGCCCAATCTCCAAGACGAGGTGCGTGCCTCAAGGCACATGCGGGCTCACTGTCCGTGCCTGTCCATCAGGGCGAGACCACCTGGCCCGACCGTCAGTCGCCCGCTACGCCGTCGCGGGCTCGAGCTTCCGCGGGTCATAGGGCTGGCCGGATTTCAGTACCCCATAGGCCGTGGTCAGCCGCGTGCGCGCCAGGGCCACGACCGCGATCGTTTTGCTCCGCCGCCGGGCGATGCGGGCGCCGAACTGTTGCAACGGCTTCGCCCCGTGGCTGTTCATCCGCGTCACCGTGTGGGCACACTGCAACAACACGCGCCGGACCTCGCTCCGTCCGTCCCGATTGATCCGCCCCCACTGCCGGACCGCCCCGCTCTGATAACTGGTGGGCGCGAGAGCGCCATCGTTGGCCACAGCCTTGTGATCATCGAACCGGCGCGCCTCATCGAGCGCGCTCACCAACACCCGGGCCGAGAGCGGCCCGATGGCGGGAATCGTCTCCAGGAGGACGCAGCGGGGATCCTGGATCGCCAGCATGCGCTTGGTGAGCTGCTGCTCGGCCGCGACCAGCGCCTCGATACTCGCCATACACGTCGGGATGATCAGCCGGAGCGGCGCACTGACCGGGAGCCGCGCCGGCTTCACGGCCCACGTCGGCCCCGCAACGCACTGCTCCGGCAGTCGGTGCCCTTCTTGATCCACAGCGCCTCGGATCGTCTTGATCAAGGCGATGCGCGTGCGCGGCACCTGCTGCCGCGCACTGACCAGCTCGCGCAACTCCCGCACCGGGCCCGCCACCACATGCACGGCTCGCGGCAGCAACCCGCCTCGGGCCAACTCCGCCAGCTTCTTCGCATCCACCCGATCCGTCTTGCCCCGACTCTCCGTCATCCACTTCACCTCAGTCGGAGGCCCCACAGGCACCGGCACGCCATCGATTGTCTTCACTGTCTCCGCGATCCACTTCAGCTGATTGCCCGCCTCGAAGGCGACCAGCTTGGCGCCAGCGCCCCCCTGCCGCAGCAACGCCCGGAGTCCCGCCCGGGAGGCAGGCGGCTCCCCGGCATCCACCCGTTGCTTCCGTTCATTGACCGCATCCGCCACCCGGCTCCTGCCACTGACCTCCAATCCGACGTACACCATGAGCTGCCCCCTTTCGTTGGCGGTGATCGCTCACCGCTGACGGTCGGCCCAGCAGGCCGCGACTGTCAACCAACTGAAAGGGGGCCCCATTCATAGAATCTACTTTCTCTCTTGCGTAGTTTACCCGTCTGCTACAGAGGGATACGACTATCCATGAGCGGAAATCAACGGCACTCGAACCGAGATCGCATCGGTAACGGTTGAGAGCTCGCAGCGGGAGCGAATCCAAGAGTCGATAGTCGATCGCTGATTCTTGATGGGGCATGGGTATGAGGAAAATTGTCTCTTGTCGATCGAGTTCGGGCACGGTAGGCTGAAGCAGGCTTGGCATCGCCTGCGTCATGGCATACCAGCCCATTCAGAACTACGGCGTCATCGGGAATATGCGGACGGTGGCGTTGGTCGGCCTGAACGGCTCGATCGACTGGTTCTGTTACCCGTATTTTGATTCACCGAGTGTCTTCGGCGCCCTCCTCGACGACGAGAAGGGCGGTCGATTTCAGATCTCGCCCTCCTCTGAGGCAGGCACGGTCAAACAGCTCTACTGGCCCGACACCAATATCACACGGTTTCTTTCGCCGGACGGCGTCGGAGAGATCCAGGACTTCATGCCGGTGAGCTTCGCCGGACAATCGTCCTGGCACAATGAACTTATTCGTCGAGTCAAGGTCGTCTGCGGGAGTCTCCAGTTTCGAGTCCGATGTCAACCGGCGTTCGGTTACGCCAGGGCGACGCATGACCTCCGGGTGCATCAGCATGGCGTGACCTTCCACTCGCCTGCCTTCAGTTTACGGCTTGCAACCGATATTCCGCTCAAGCTGGTCGGGACTGGCGTCGAAGCCACGTTTATACTGCAGGAGGGGCAGAGCGCGATTTTCAGTCTTCGCGCCATCCAACCGGAGGAGGGATGTGGATGGTGTCCTAACCCGTGCGAGGCCGAGGTCCTCTTTCAGGACACCGTGGACTTCTGGCAACGGTGGCTGTCGCAGTGCACCTATGTCGGACGCTGGCGTGAAATAGTGTTTCGATCATCGCTGGTCCTCAAGCTCCTCACATTCGAACCGACCGGGGCGATTGTCGCGGCGCCGACCTGCAGCCCGCCGGAGATGATCGGCGGTGTGCGGAATTGGGACTATCGGTACACCTGGCTACGGGACGCGGCCTTTACCTTGTATGCGCATCTGCGCATCGGCTTCACCCAAGAAGCTTCCGCGTTCATGAAATGGATGACGACGCTCAGCCCCGACGCGGACCCCGACACTCCGCTCCAGATCGTGCATGGCATCGATGGCCGCTCGGATCTCTCGGAGCAGATCCTCGGACACCTGGACGGGTATCGAGGGTCACGTCCCGTACGAATCGGCAACGGCGCCTACTCGCAGTTGCAGATGGATATTTACGGCGAACTGATGGATTCGCTCTATCTCTACAACAAACACGTGATGCCCATTTCATCTGAGCTCTGGAGCCGGATCCGCAGGCGGCTGAACTGGCTCTGCGATCATTGGCGGCAACCGGATCAAGGGATCTGGGAAGTGCGCGGCACGCGGCGGCATTTTGTCTATTCCAAGGTGATGTGCTGGGTCGCCTTTGATCGTGGCCTTCGCCTGGCACAGAAGCGCTCGTTCCCCGCTGAACGGAGCCGCTGGCTTGAAGCCCGTGACGCGATCTTTGAAGAAGTGATGACGAAGGGGTGGAGTTCAGAGCGGCAGACGTTTGTCCAACATTATGGGAGCGAGTCGCTGGATGCGTCGAACCTCATTATGCCGCTAGTTTTCTTCATCGCTCCCAACGATCCACGCATGTTGAGCACCATTGAAGCCATAAACCGGGGGGCTACCCGGGGCGGCCTGGTCAATGACGGGTTGGTGTCTCGCTACGATGTTACGAAGACCGAAGATGGGCTCGATGGGGTTGAGGGGACCTTCAATATGTGCACCTTCTGGCTCGTCGAGGCGTTGACGCGTGTGGGAAAGATGGATCACGCGAAGCTCGCCGAGGCCCGCTTTCTCTTCGAGCGGATGCTCGGATTTGCCAATCACCTCGGTCTCTATGGCGAGCAGACAGGACCGGGTGGTGAAGCGCTGGGCAACTTTCCTCAAGCCTTGACCCATATCGCGTTGATCAGCGCGGCGTTTAATCTCGACCGTGCGTTGAGTCGTGGAGAACGCAGTTGCGAGCTTCCGGGAATCTGAACGCCGTGCGCCGACGCATGAGCGCGTGTCCTATGACCTGGGAGCGCGGACCGAGGACCGAGGTGGGGGAAGCGCCGTGAGCATCGAACGACGCATCCTTACGTGGCCTTGCGTGTCGGGCGTTTCGTGCTCAGGATTTCCCGCTCCGCCTGGAGCCAATCGTCCATGGGACCTTGCCGAATGCGCCGCTCATAGATTTCGTAAGCTCGCGCCTCAATCTGCGCGTGAAGGGCCGAGTTGTCGAGGAGCTGTGCGTCTTGCTCCGACACCTTGCGTGGCTTGGGAGAGCTTGCAGACCGTTTCTTCGGTTTCTGTTTGTCTTGGCGCTCCATAACTCCTCCGGCCGGGCCTCGCCGTACCGGTCAATAGACTGCACGTTCGAGGTCACCAGGCATAACGACCGGCCTCGCTTCTCCTACAACGACATCTTCGCACACCGATTACGCCTTTCCCCGACTTAAATCAACCCGTCTCGGACTGGGCGCTTCTAGCTCGTCGCGCTGGAGGAGGCGACAGGCATGAGGCGAGCGAGGAGGAACCGCGATGCGTAAGAGGTGACGTATGAATGAATCAGCGAGACGTCAGAGGGAAGGCCTGGGAAGAGGGACGGGCGTTCTGCATGAGGGTGAAACGTGGTTGAGGTCGCCGATTGAGGTTATCGCTATCGCACCTTCGAGAAATCCGCCTCAAAATCCGACATCTTGCCGTCTGGGTAAAAGACGATGACTTTGGTCTTTGCCATGGGATCGAAACTCTCATAGGCGAACCGAGCGGTGAAGCGAGAGCGGTATCCCGGACCTTGTCCCTCATTTTTGCGTCCTCGCTCAGCCGGGCTCACATCCACCGGCTTGATGTTCTTGCCGCCTTGCTGAAACGCGACCTGCGCTCCCTCGGCGAAGTATTCGTCATCCCCGCAGAGCTGGACCTCGATCTCCATGTTCGGCATGTCCATAACTTTCTGAATGAACTCATCCGGCATCCGGACTTCTTTCTTCTGTTTCTTCGACTCCGACGCCTCTTGGCGTCCGAATGCCTCGAGTCGATATCGCTTGGTACGGAGGATCGCGCTTGCCCCGCATGGGTCTTTCTCTGGGTCCGCGCCGATACGCGTCGCCATGGATGCCTGCTGCAGCACTTTTTTGACCTCTTCCGGGGTGTTCGCCTTCTCCATCGGCACGCGTCCGCCTTCGAGCGCTTTTTTCGCTTCCTCCACTGTAAGTTTCACGTCGATGGCCCATGCGGGCTGAATCCAGACCGCGGTCATCAGCGCGACGACCATGCTTGCCCCTTTACGTGCTGTCACGCTTCTTTCGCCATATCCCTCGCCCCGCATGCGCTCCTCCCTCGGTAAGAAGCTCGATGAATGCGGCGCATTGTACGAGAAGGCCTGAACGGTTGCAATGTCGCCTCCGATGATCAGCCGAATCGACACCAGTTGGGATAGGGCTTCGTTCGATAGAGCGTGTTCACGTCGATTGGAACGGATACCCCGCGTGCTTGCAACAGCTCGGCCACTGCACGCAGGGGCAGGCCCACGGCGGCCGTAAAGTCCCCCTCGATCCTGTCGACCAGATTGCCGCCGAGGCCCTGGATCGAATAGGCGCCGGCCTTCCCGAAGCTTTCTCCGGAACGGAGGTAATCCTCCAGGGATTCGACTGTGAGATTTTTCATCCAGACCGTCACGGGGACCACCACCGAGGCTTCCAGACCCTCACGTTCTCGCCGCAGCACCACGGCGGTATAAATGACCTGACTCCTTCCTGCCATGTCCAGGAGCATGGCCCTCGCGTCCGCGCAATCAGCGGGCTTTCCGAGCACGCGGCCGCCGAGCTCGATCAGCGTATCGCTACCTAGGACGAGGGCGTCCGGCGCCTCTCGGGAACAGGAAGCCGCCTTCCCGGATGCGAACTTCACGGCCAACTCGGCTGCCGATCCTCCGGGAGGGACGCCCTCCTCGTATGTCGGAGGGCATACTTCGAAAGGAATCTGAAGGAGACCGAGCAGCTCCCGGCGGCGCGGAGAGGTCGAGGCCAGGATCAACTGCATGCCGGCAGAGATGCTGCGGGATTGTCGGTCGCGAACAACGGCAACATCGCACCTTGCGCCCGCCACTTCCAATACGACTCGATGACCGACTCGAGCTCGGCCATGGAGGACAGGCGAAAGACCTCCGCCCGCA
>CAZZPI010000004.1:14523-17137 GCA_964655865.1 uncultured Nitrospiraceae bacterium | reverse complement strand
TCACGCTCCGGGAGTAAGGGACTAACACGAGTGCCCTTGCTCCCCACCTACCTTCCCGCCGACGAGAGCAAGGCAGAGCAGCCCCAAGCCGATCCAAACCAGTTCGCGGAACCGCCGGAGGAGCGCAAACGTGATGCCGGTCACATCCGAGTAGCCGAAGGCTTTCATCAACAGCAGATTGCCGCCGTCTTGGGCGCCGAGGCTGCCGGGGATGAAGAACGTGCCCCCCTTGATCAGTTCGGCAATGCCGCAAATCGAGAGTGCGCTTAGCATGTCCACCGGTCCGCCCAAGAAGTAGAGCATGGCATAGACTTCCGCCGCGTCCGCGAGCCACCCCAGGAAGAACAACCCGATTGAGAGATAGAAGATCGGGCGTTTCAGTGAATAGAAGTCGAGAATAGTCTGATCCAATTGCCGCAGCTTGTCTTCCCGTTGCTCCAGATAGGCCAGGCGCAGCCCGATCGCTCGCAACAGCCCCAGGATACCCGTGAAAATGCCGTGGCGCTGCACCGCGACAAAGCCGACCAGCCCGAACAGAAGTAGCCCGAGACTCAGCAGTCCGCCGAGGATAAGCGTGCCGATCGATTGCGTCCCCCATAACAACCAGACGCCGCCAGCGATCCCGGCCAGCATGAAGACCACCTGCGCGATCGTCATGGTCGTTTTGGCGATCACGACGGAGGCGAGACCTTCGACCATCGGCACACCATACCGCTTGAGCAGATAGGCCTTGAGCGGCTCGCCGCCCACGTAGGCCGTGGGCGTCGTCATATTGACAACCTCGCCCGCGGTCCGCGTCGCCCAGACGCGCCAAAACGGCAAAACCCGTGTGTAGGTTCCCAGCGTCACCCGCCAGCCATAGGCTTCGACGGCGTACATCGCAATGGAGGGTAGCAGGATGGCGACTAGAGCCGCCGGTCCGAGCCCGCTCGCCGCCTCATAGATGCGGCCGGGCCCGATCTGCCACACGAGGAACAGAAGTGTGAGGGAACCGAGGACGCAGAGAACAGCGCGCAACACGCTCGTTCAGGAACGACCGTGAGAGGCGATGGCGGACGGTCTGACCACCCAGAGCATCAGAAGGGCAAAGACCACCGAGCCGACGGAGGCCAGCGCAAGAAACCATAGCAACTTGCCGATGAGCGCAAAGATGAAGACCACGACTGAAAAGTCGCGGCTTGCGACTTTCTTCAGCACGAACTCGCACCAGGCCGCGTGCGCCGGCGTCCTCCAGCGCTGAGACGCCCTGATCCCTTGCGCCCGGTTCACCAGTGAAAAGGACACGGCGTTCCCGGTCACCGCGGCGGCTCCGAGCGCGAGAGGAATCCAAGCATGGTCCGAACCGACCATGGTCCAATAGGCGCCTGTGGCGATGCCCGCAAAGATGGCGATGTGAACGACATTGTCCATCGCGATGTCGAGCCAGGCGCCGAACGGCGATTCGGCGAAGGTGAGTCGCGCCACTTCCCCGTCACTGCAGTCGATGACCGCCGACAGTTGGAAGAGCAGCGCGGCCAGGAGACCCGCGGTGTAGGTCCCCATTCCGAACATGAAGGCGGCCACCAGCCCGACGCTCGTCGCGACCATCGTGATGGCATTGGGCGAGAAGCGCCAAGCGAGAAAGACTTTCGTGCACAACCACGAGAGCTTGCGGTTGATCACCCGATCGACGATACCTTCGGTGTCCAGATGCAACGAGCGGAAAAGGAATCGTTCGGCTTGCTTAGCTCCCACCGCATCCGGCACCTCGCAGTACCAGTGCTCGCGGTTGCCCCCGACCGGCCAGACGCGGACACGGCCCTCCGCTGCGAGTTGCTCCAGCCAGCGACGGATCGGAGGGGCGCTGCTCCCTTCGACGGCCGTGTTCGGCGCGGGCTGTGTGCCGCTCGCCAAGACCTGCGCAGGAAGCACGACACAATCGGCGGCGACTTGACTGGTCTCATGGCCGGTCTGATTGTGGAACGCCACCAACCGGTCGCCATCGACTTGGAGCGCCGGGTTGCGTCGACGCGACGCCGGTTCCTCCCGTTCCTGCGGCCGGGCCACGATCACCCCCTGCCCGTCCTCCACCGACCTACGGAGGTGTTCGATCAACCCCCGCGAGAACACGGCTTCAACTCCGGCCACGAGACAGCTTCCCCGAATCTCGGCGGCCAGCGCTTCCCAAGTCCGCTGGTCTTCGAGCGGAAACTCGCGTATGGGCATCCAGCGGACCGGGATGGTCACCCGCGCGCCCTTGGTCAACGTGTGCTTCAACGCTTCGGCTTCCGCCCCGGCCAACACGATCAACTGGCGGATGCCGGCCCGTTGGAGCGTGAGCACGGCGCGTTGAAAGAGGCTGAGTCCGGCCACCTTGCGCAGCGCCCCCACCTCTTCCTGAGCCAAGTTGGCCCGCCCTAGGAACAGGCCTGCCGAGGGCAGCAAAATCGCCGTGCTGAGCCCTTCCAGCTCGACATCCTTCTGTACGGCCCCTTTCCCTTCCGATCCGCGCGCTCGCTCCATAGCCCTCCGCTCAACGGTCACAGGCGAGGAAGTACGTCTCGTTCCGCCCTCGTCACGTCCTCAGGAAAATCGATTTCCGTCCAAGGGAGCCCGCCGATACGTTCGCATCCTA
>CAZZPI010000004.1:0-14513 GCA_964655865.1 uncultured Nitrospiraceae bacterium | reverse complement strand
TGACCTGGACGAAAAACTCCAGCAAGGCGTCCTCGTACTCCACGTTCCATTGGTCGCGATCCACGTAGGGCTTCACCGACTTGACGACAGCCGGCGTGTCCGCATGGCGCACCTTGAGGAAGCCGACGCCCTCGCCCGCGTAATCGTACTGCGACGGCATCTGCTTCGTCAGCGCGACGACGCGCCCGCCCCGGACGACCACCATACATTCTTCGCCGGTCTGCTTCACCGACTCATCCATTAAGAGGCAGTTCGGGAAGGGCGACTGCACCAACCGACGCAGGATTTCCCGATGGAAGAGCACGTCGGCGTCCATGATGAGCACGTCCTCGTCCAAGGCCGTTCGGGCGATCCACAGGGACGAGATGCTCCCGCGGTGGAACTGATCGTTCTCCAGGAAGTCCACCCGCACGCCGCAGGATCCCGCCGCCACGGCCGCGCGGATCATATCCTGTTTGTGCCCGACCACGATCGTGGCGCGCCCGATCCCAAGGCCCGCCAGGCTTTCCAGATACCGGTGCAGGAGCGTGCGGCCGCCGAACTCGATGAGACACTTGGGCCTGTGTTGCGTGATCGTCCACAACCGCTTGCCGACGCCCGCCGCCAGGATCACAGCTTTCATGCCCGCACCACCGCCTGCTCAAGCACCCGCTCGAACGCCTGCAAGAAGCCTTCGATCTGCTGCACCGTCAGCGCCCCCATGTTGGCGATCCGAAAGATTTTATGCTCCAGCGCACCTTGGCCGGCATAGATCACGTAACCCTGTTTCTTGAGCCGATCGTGGAGCGTCTCGTACGGCAGGCCCGCCGGCAGATGATAGGCCGTGAGCGAGTTCGACCAGAGTTCACGGGGCAGCACCGGCTTCAAACCCAGTTTCGCCATGCGCTCCCGAATCATCGTTGCCGCCTTCTTGTACCGTTGGATGCGGTTGGCGACGCCTTCTTCCAGCAGCTCGGTTAACGCTTCATCAAAGGCGTAATAGAGTTGCACCGCCGGCGTGAAGGGAATCGTACCCTTGCCGTGATCATCGACGTAATGGGTCAGGTGCAGGTACCAGGACCGTTTGGGGTACGCTCTCATGCGCTCCAAGAAGCCCTTCCTCACCAGCACGAACGCCACCCCGGGAACTCCTTGAATGCACTTCCCCGAGGTGCCCGCCGCCATATAGATGTGCGAGCCGGCGATGTCCAGCGGCTCGCCCGCCAAGGCGCTGACGGCGTCGAGGATGAAAACCCGGTTCTGACTGTCGACGACCTCGGCGATCTCTTTCACCGGATTGATCATTCCGTTCGTGGTCTCGTGGTGCACCATGGCCACCGCATGCACCTCCGGATGCTGGCGCAATGCCAGGCGCAGCACCTCCGGGTCGGGGCGGACGCCCCAGTCGAGCTTCTGCTCCACTACTCCGAGTCGATGCAGCCCGACCATTAGGGACATGCGGTCGCCGTAGACGCCGTTGTTGATGATGATGATCCGCTTCCCGTGAGGCAGGGACGACATCAGGGCCGCCTCCACGGCGGCGGTTCCCGAGCCGGTGATCACTGCGGCCGCATACTCCGCTTCCGCGCCGGGCACGAAGGCCTTGAGGAGTTTGTGCTGGATGCCGTGCAGCAGATCGGCGAATTCTGATTCGCGGTGGCAGAGGTCCGGCTGCAGGAGCGCCTGACGCACCCGCTCGGAGACATTGACCGGACCGGGGTTGAGCAAGATCATCGCCGTTTCTTCCTAGCTCCCCACTCCCCCACTCTAAGGGAGGGATCGGGTTGGCTCCCCACTGCGCGCGTCCACCGAGTGCTCACATAAATGATCCTTCCAAGCTTGCTCGCCTGTTCCCTTTCTGGGACTGGTGCCCGCGTTGGCTCTACTGCGGCCGTCCAGGGAGCACCGCCCTTAAGTTGGAGATCTGATAAACCGAGGGTGCGGCCTCCGGGAGCAAAGAGCCAATGCGGGTGCCAGTCCACCTACTTCTTGTGTGCGGGGTGCGCGAGCAAGGGAGCCGGCCCGATCCTCCCTATTCTATTGCTTTCATGAACCGTCGCGTGATGTCCGGCGGATCGAGTATCACGCGTCCCACATCCTCCGCAAACTCGTTCACTTTGACCAGCAACATGCTGGGTCCCTCGCTCTTCAGCATGGCCTTGAACTCGTACACCAAATCATCCCGTTCGAGAGCCCGCTCGACATGGACATACCCGGCCGCTTTCGCCACCTTATCCAACGGCACAACGTTTGAGATCGTCGGTTGGTTGCCGGTGCTACCGTACACTTCGTTGTCGAAAACGACATGGATGAAATTCTTCGGCTTGAGAGCTCCCACGGTCGCGAGGGTCCCCATGCCCATGAGCACATTGCCGTCGCCGTCGAAGACAACGACCTGTTTATGCGGTTTCGCCAACGCGACCCCGAGACCGATCGCCGGCGCCGCGCCCATCGACCCGATCATGTAGAAGTGCGTCGGCCGGTCGGCAAGCTTGTAAGCCTCGCGCGACGGGAACCCGTTACAAATGATCACGGGCTGATCGGTCAGGAGCTCGAGTAGCGCGGCGATCGCCTGCGCGCGGCTGATGAGCGTGCCTTCTTCGGGTCTCATATTCTGCCCAACGAATAGCTCGGAACTCTTCGCTGCTAGCTGTTCGCTGCTAGCAGTTCGCTATCGGTTCGGAGCGTTATGGATGCAACCCCTTGACGACGCCCTTTGTGATGAGGAGTGCGACCGGAATCCGCTGCTTCATGAACGTTTCCGCCACCCATTTGAGGTCCTCCACGGCGGTCTTCTCGGTGAGCGTGCGATGGGGAATCTTCACCGTGTCGAGCAACTGCGGCATGGTCTGGCCCATGACGAGGTGCTCCGGCGCGTCCTTGCCTTGATGGCCTCGCCAGGAAACGATCAGCACACAGGGTTGCTGATAGATCAGATTCAGCGAGATCAGGGCATTGAGCGAGGTCCCCAACCCCGAATTCTGCATCAGCACCGCCGGGATCTTTCCCGCCATATACGCGCCGGCGGCCATGCCGACCGCCTCATCCTCCCGGACCGCCGGCGTGTAGAGCCGCCGTTCCAACAATTCTGCGATGATGCCCCCGAGCATGGAGTCCGGAACCCCGGTAAAGAAATCGACCCCCATATCCTGAAGGGCCTGGACGAAGGCGTCGCTCTCGATCATATAGGGCCGGTTCTAAGCGAGCAGCTTGCAGCGAACAGGCTGCAGCTTTCAAGTATTCGCTATTGGCTGTGTTAGCTGTTGTCGGAAAACCGGCGCATTATAGCCAAGGCCCTGCTCATTCTCAATCAAGAGGGGACGGTTGCCTTCACACGGCGGCCATGCTAGCGTGAATATACTCCACGTCTGCGGAGGTGGCCAGGTTCATGCAGCGCAGGCGACTCATCGATTCCAGGGTCTTCGGCTGTCTCACCGTACTGTTCTTCATCTTGTGTGCCCTTCCCGGTTACGGCGTCGAGATGGTGAACGATCCCAAGGGGTTCTTGAACTTCGCCTGGGGGAGCCCCCTGGCAGGACGGTCGGATCTCGTCATCGCCCGAGCCGGACCGCATATCAACGAATACAAGTTAAGGAACGGTGAACCGACCTTCGCGGACCTCCGAGTCGACAGCGTCCTCCTCTCTACGGTCGACGAGCAGTTCGCGCGGGTGACGATTCGGTATCGGGGAGAACAGACCCACAAGCAGGTATTATCGTACCTCGAGCGAACCTTCGGCCGGGTCGAACGCCTTCCCGGCCAAATGATGCGGGGTCTGAATCAGCAGTATAATTGGCGAGGCAGCGACACGGAGATCAACCTCACTTACGAGGCCAATTTGGATCGTGGGTTCGTGTTCATCGAAAGCCGTACGCTCTCGCCGAGGTTCAATGACCAACTAACGGATTCGGCAGAATAACATGCGTCTCTCAATATTTGTCCTCACGGCTTCGTTGTCCGTCGCGATCGACATCGCGGCTGAGGCCGGCACCATGACCACCGACCCGAAAGGGTTCGAGGGGATCCCGTGGGGTGTCACCTTCTCGGAATCCGAGAATTTCGTTCTGGTGGACGATGGCTCACGGATCAAAGGCTACGAATTGAAACAGGGCACGCTTCAATTGGGCCCTGCAACGGTGGACAGCATGCGGTTCCTCACCGTCAACGGCCAGTTCGGGCGTGTCACCGTCCGTTATCACGGGAAAGACATGCACAAGCGACTCCTCGCATACTTCCAATCAAAGTACGGGCCGCTCGACCGGACACCGGGGCAGATCGCGGCCGGCTCGGTGGAACAGTACAACTGGCGGGGGGCGGAGACGGACATTACCATGAACTATGAGAACGCCCGTGATCGAGGCATCATCTTCTTTGAAAGCATCCTGCTCGCGCCACGCTTCACCGAAGGCATCGCCGATACGGTCAATTGACCCATCAAGCCCGGCGAACGACAGTGCAGCAAAAGTTTTGATTGACATCCCCGCTCCAAGTTTCGCATAGTCCCTCTCATGCATAATGCCGCCAAACTCCGCGAGTTGCTTCGGCGTCCCGGCATCGTCAAAGCCGTCGGCGCGCATGACGCCCTGAGCGCCAAACTGATCGAACGCACCGGGTTCGACGCGATTTGGGCCAGCGGGTTCGCCATCTCCGCGTCGCTCAAGTGCATCCCCGATGCGAGCTTCATCACCTCCAGCGAGCAACTGGAGATAGAACGCAACATCGCCGCGGCCGTGTCGATCCCGGTGATCGCCGATTGCGACACGGGATACGGGAACGCGCTCAACGTGATGCGGACCGTCAACGATCGGGAACGGGCCGGCGTGGCGGCCATCTGTATCGAAGACAACGTCTACCCGAAACGCTGCAGCTTCTACGCAGGCGTGCGGCGCGAGTTGGTGCCGATCGAGGAGCATTGCGGCAAAATCAAGGCCGCCAAGGCTGCGCAAATCTTCCCGGACTTCATGGTGATTGCGCGCACGGAGGCGCTCATCGCCGGGTGGGGCCAGGAGGAGGCGCTCAAGCGCGCCGAAGCCTATGCCGAGGCGGGCGCCGACGCCGTGCTCATCCACTCGAAGTCTCCCACGTTCGACGAGCTCAGGGCCGTGGCCAAGGCGTGGTCCGGTCGCGTTCCGTTGGTGGTCGTACCGACGATCTTCGATCAAACCTCGGCGGCCGAAATGGAAGAGGCCGGCTTCAAGATCGCCATCTACGCCAACCAGATGGTCCGCGCGAGCATCCGCGCGATGCGCGACGCGCTGGCCGTGATGAAACAAGACACCAGGCCGGGGTCGGTGAACGATCAAATCGTGAAGCTGAAGGAGGTCTACGAGATCGTCGGCGTCCCGCAGATGGAGGAAGATGAGCGACGATTTCTGCCGGTCGGCGGCGAAAAGATCACAGCCGTGATCGCGGCGGCCGGCTTTGAAAAGCAGTTGCTCCCCCTCATCGAGGACAAACCGAAATGTCTGCTCGACATCAAGGGCAAGACGATCTTGGAGCGTCAGGTGGCGGCGTTGAACGACAGCAATATCAAGGATATCGCTCTGGTGCGGGGCTACAAGAAAGAAGCGATCACGCTGCCGAACATTCGCTATTACGACAACGATCGCTATGAAGACACGGGAGAGGTTTTTTCCTTGATGTGCGCCGAGAACGAGATGAAGGGTCGAACGCTGGTGCTCTACGGCGACATCATCTTCGAAACGGCCATTCTGGAAAAATTGCTCAAGAGTCCGGCGGATATCGCGCTCGTCGTCGACCTCGCCTGGTACGAGCAATATCAGCGACTCGGCCGCTGCGACGCCGTCGGCTTGGATCTGGTGAGCCTCGATGAACCGCCGGGCCGCAGTTATTCGTCCCGCTTCGTGCTCCCCGAGCGGGAGCCGCGCGTCATGAAGGTCGGCTGGCATGTCCCGCACGACCAGGCGCATGGCGAATTCATCGGGCTGGCCATGTTCAGTGAACACGGGATCCAGGCGTTCCGCGAAGGCTACTCCCGGGCGCGAGAGCGGTACAGAGGGAAGGTCTTCCATGAGGCAAGCAGTTTCATCAAGGCCTCGCTCACCGATATGCTCCAGGAGCTGATCGACCAAGACTTCACGGTCCGCTGCGTGCCGATTTTCAAGGGCTGGATGGAAGTCGACTCCTTCGAGGAGTACCAGAAGGCTTGGGCCAAATTGCGGCAATAGCGGCGCCCGCTCCTCCTCTTCCTGCCCCATACCAGATAGCAACGCGGCTCCACCGTCCGCGTAAGGACGGTGGCATCCCCGTGCAACGCGGGCCGCACAAACTACCGAATGATCGGCTCGCTGCGGAGAAGAACCCGGTAGGCTGACGAGATCCTCGGCCAGGCTTTTGCCGAGCGCTGAAAGCGGCTGAGAGCGGGGTTAGGCGGAATGCTCTCGATCGACAAACACGGTCGAACATTTCTGGCAGAACACTTTATGATCGAATGGCTTCAGTAGGAATTCGCGGGCCCCGATACCCATGGCCTCCCATACCTTATCGACCTTGCTGCTACCCGCCATGACGATGACCGGTAATGCGGGATGACGCTGGCGCATCTCTCTCAACACCGCCATCCCTCCAAAATGTCTTAACTGCAGATCCAACAATACGCCATCGATCTGACCTCGTTCCTTCTGCGTGGCCAGCCTCGACAACCCTGAATGTCCGTTATCCGTCGCGACTGCCGTCATTCCGAGTTCCTTCAACCACCGGCAGAGCAACTCCCGGGCCGCATCCTCGTCGTCCACGACCAGGATCGTCCTGTGCCGTAAGACACGCCTCTCCATCGCAAGACCCGACCCACGTGACACTCTCCGAGACTTGCCGTGTGACCGAACGCGAAGGTCGTGCCCAGCTTTCGGGGTTTTCATCGTACAAGGCGTCGGTGTCGAGCCGTGGCGACTGGGCCGCCCGCGCTTCTCATCCCTTTCGCCCTCAGCGGCGCCAGCAGCCCTCTTGCTTGCATTTCCCGATTCGACATGATGAGCGGGTCGCTCATGTCTCCGCAGTTGAGGCACAGCAATCCGTCATAGCCCCACACTAAATCCCCGCCGAAATGTCTCGCGACGAGCAACCCTCCGCAGCGTTCACATCTCATTGAACACTCCGTCTGCTTCGAGACCTCCTCACCCACGAATCCCGTATCCTTCTTGCCTGTGCTTCGGCGGAAGACGCCAGTTTGATTCGCTCGGCCAATTCCGTCTGCTCTTGCGATCCCAGTGATAACCGGAAACCAGAGCCGAGCCGGCAAGAAGGGAGGGGTGGTCGCGACCGTCTAGGAGGAGACCCGTCCAGGCTACGGGCAAACAGCCACGACCCAAGGCCTCGCCGACCCAGCATGCTGGTTATCCGTGTCGCAGTGATTTCTCCGCCGCCGGTTCCCCTCCCCCGAACACGCGCAAGCACTTGCGTCGAAGCAGCTCCGGGTCGAAGGGTTTGACGACGTACTCGCTCGCTCCTCGTCGGACGGCTTCACGGAGCAGCGCCACATTCAGGGAATCCGACATCGCGATAACGGGAATCCGAGGATAGCGTTCGCGCATGGCTTGCAACACCGCCATCCCCTCATCGAGAGACATACACATTTCGAGTAGCACACCCGAGAGCGGCATTCGATCGATCTCCAAGGCGATCCGCGCGAGGGCAGAGGCTCCGTTCTCCTCTCCGACGACGTCAAAGCCCATCGCCGTAAGGCGCTGGCACAAGATGAGTCGATGGTCGTCTACATCATCCACAACCAACACTCGCCGTTTCGCCGGTTCGCTTTCCATCGCAGCCAGCTTGTCCTCGTCCGAGGACCCTTTACGAATCGATGATGGCAACCGCATGACCAAGCCCCTCTGAGGCATAAGACTCCGATCACGATCGTGTTGTGTTCTCGCAGGAAAATTTAGGTGTCCCATAGCACCGCCTTCTGCGTGCGCGCCTTATGGGACAAGGGTTCGGGCCGCCGCTCCTGGTGCAGCACGATCAGGGGATCCACGATGGCCCCACAGATCACGCACCGCCACCCTCTGAAGCCGAGCGGATGGACATCCGACTCCCAGTCGACGAAGGTTTCTTCCACCATCAGGTTGTCGCAACGCGGGCAGCTCATCACGCCGCTTCTCTCGATGACCGACGCCCCACGCTGAACGAGACGGCGTGGGATGGCAGGCTCCGATCCACTCGCCTTTTACCCTGCCTGTGGAGGCATCGATTCTGTCTGCAAAAGATTCGTTGTTCTGAAATCAAATCGGACAGATCCCGCGAGCGCTTGCGACGCAGGTCTCGCCACTCCTGTACAGCGCTGCCAATCAGCAGGACGATCGCGACGCCGGCGATGTACGTGACAGGATCGGCCAGAAGGCCGAGGAGCATGGTCGAGATGTCCATGGCGACTCCTTCTCCACGGATATCCCCTGCCGCTCACTGCCGGCGCCCTTCACCAGCAAGCATTGCGAACAGACTCCGCGACAGGCATCGCATCCGGCAGGTGTCTGTTGGTTGCCTCCTCGATGACCACCATGATGTGAAACTGGTCCTCACACTCTTCATCCGGGATACCAAATGCGTACAGGGTGACCGGCCCCCGCCGGTCTGGACAATCCTCCGCGCTCACCGGCCGCCGGATCACCCGGTTCACGCTGCATCTGCCACTGCTCTCTGACCCTCATGCCCAAGTCGACAATCGCGCCGAGCAGGTCGGTTTCCTCGGCGGAGCGGGGCGCCCCGCATCGAAGGTGGTGGAGCATCTCTCTTGCCCGTTGATTGGCATAACGCACCCCCATCGAGCTGCCGAAGACCACAATCCCGGGTTCGGCCTTGTGAGACGCTTCCGCCGGGTGAGCGGCAACCTGAGCCACGGTCGGTTCCTTGGGTTATCGGATCGTGTGCTCTTCGCGCGGCTGTTCCGCCACGCTTTGACGCTCCCGCCCGTACGTCATGAGTTGGTTATAGAACCGGTCACATTCATCGCAGAAGGTCTCGGAGAACTGAAGATTGGAGAGTCTCAGTCGATAAGTCTTGAGATACCTCACGACATCGACCCACTGTCCCCGCCCAACTCCCGTCGGTTCTTCACCTCTCACGCGACGGCACAGCGCACATTGGCTGACGATTATCTGTCTCACGCGAGCCTCCTGGGGCCGAGATGATAACGTCCGGCCTGACTCGCGGCGCGAGCTTGCGCTCGCGCCGCCTCTCCTTGGCCGTGCCCACGACCTTGCGACCTTGGATGTGGACTTTAACAAACCCATCAGCCGTTCGAGGCGATGAGGATCATCATCAGCTTAAAGAAGTCTCACTCGCCCTACGAACCGCAGCCGTGATCGGCCTCGATCGGTCAATTCCCCTGAGCCGGGGGTATGAAACCTACGCTGGAAGGATCAAGAGCAGAACTAGGCAAATCCCTTGGTTCGGGCGAGAAATTCCTGGGCTTGGCTCGGATGGGTGGAAGTGAAGGAGAGGCAATGCGGGAGGCTAAGAAGGTGTCAGTCCATGGGTGATGGCGTATTTGGTCAGCTCAGCGGTGGTGTGCAGATCTAACTGGACCATGATTTGCGATTTGTGGAACTCCACCGTCTTCGGCGCAATATTGAGGATCTGTGCGATCTCTTTCACCGAGTGACCTTCGGCGACGAGTTGCAAGACCTCTCGCTGACGAGGGGTCAATTCTTGGCCTTGAACCACGGGAGGAATCCCTCCGCCTACGATGGACTCGACCAAATCTTTCGCGATCAGAGGCGTGACATAGAAATCCCCCCTCATGACCGCCTCAATCGATTGGGCCAATTCGGTGGCGGCCGACCGCTTCAACAGGTAACCCGAGGCTCCCGCCTTGAAGGCTTCGTTCACGTAAGCTCGATCCGCATGCATGGTCACAAAGATCACCTTCATGCCGGGCGCCTGTTTCTTGAGTTGCCGGGCGGCATCGATCCCGTTCAACAAGGGCATCGAAATGTCCAACAACACGAGGTCGGGTTGGAGCCGAATTGCGGCGTCGAGGAGCGCTCGACCGTCTTCAACCGTGCCCACCACCTCACAGTGGTCATCAAGAATCTTCTTGAAGCCTTCCAGGACCAGCGTGTGATCGTCGGCGAGGAGAACACGGGGCTTGCTCATGATTCCAATCCCCTGGCCGGCACCCAGACTTGCAGCCTGGTGCCACATCCCGGCTCTGATTCGATGCGTAAGCTCCCGTTCACCAGACGGACGCGTTCTTTCATGCTGATGAGACCCAGGCCCGGGGACCGCGAGTTCAGATTGTCGGAACTGAATCCCTTCCCGTCGTCACGCACCGACAAGCTGATGCCGTCTCGTTTCTGGGACAGCACCACCTCCACCTGCGACGCCTTCGCATGCTTGACGATATTCCCCAGACTCTCTTGGGCGATACGGTAGAGGCAGGAGGCGACCGGTTGGGGGAGCGCCGTTGAGACATTGTCGTGCTTGAACGATCCGGTGATGCCCGAGCGGAGCGCGAACTCATCGACCAATCGCTGCAATGCGATCGCAAGCCCCAGATCATCGAGGATCGACGGATGATACTCATACGCCAGGTGGCGGACATCGTCGGAAAGTTCGGCCAAGCGATCCTGGATCGAGCGCAGCCCTCGCCCTACCGCCTCCGACCCGCCCTGGAGCTGACCTTCCAGTGTCGCCACGTCGACCGTCAGCATGGCGAGCCGCTGATTGACATCGTCGTGCAACTCGCGAGACACTCGCCGGCGTTCTTCTTCTTGGACGCGCAGCAGTTGGGCGGTGAGCCGTCTCAGCTCTTGTCGGTTGGTTTCCAACGCCGCTTCACTGACGCGCAATGCTTGTTCGGTCTCCACACGCTCGGAGATCTCTTCAACAAGGGCTCGGTTTACCTGCGCCAATTCTTGTGTCCGTTGCCGAACGCGGTCTTCGAGCTCGTCGTTCATCCTTGCCAACGCCGCTTCGACTCGGCGTCGATTGATGAAGAACCATACGGGCACCCACAGCACGAGTATTCCGACCACCCGGTTACTCCATGGAATCCAGAGGGGTAGATCGTATGTCTGGGGGCTCAGGACCGCCCCCACAACGATCAAGCAGGAGCATACGACCGTGATCACGATAGGCAGCGTCAAATTGGGCGAGGCGAAGGCCACGATGACAGGGATCACATACAGCACATGGCTGGCAACCCCGAGCGGGGTGTAGAGATCGAGCACGAAGAGTCCGGCAATGAGAACGCCGACGGAGCCGAAGATCAGCCAATCTTTTTGTATGATCCGTTGGGGCATGGCCGGGCATGAACCCTCTGTCGGGAGGAGATTATTATCCCTTCAGCCGGGACTCTACAAGCTGCAAGGACGGTGCAGGAGAGATGAGCGTCCTTTTCACCCGTTTCGGAGCTGTGGTAAGCTGGCGGGTAAGTAACCACTTACTCACCTAATGGCAAAGATCAAGAAACCGAACGGGAACCGGACATCAGGCCACGAGCGTCAGGCCAGCATTATCGCCACCGCAGCCGCGCTCTTTGCCGCGAAAGGTTTCAGCGGGACCACGACCAAGGAGATCGCCAAGACCGCCGGCGTGAGCGAGGCGCTGCTGTTCAAGCACTTCCCGACGAAGCGCGCCTTGTACGCCGCGATTCTGGCCGAGAAAGCGCAGTACGCCGAGCTGCGCGAAGCCGTCGAAGAGGCGGCCAAGAAGCTGGACGACGAACGGCTGTTCACCCTGCTCGCGAGTTATCGCATCCGCAAGGGCGCCGATCCGACTTTGCTCCGCCTCCTCCTGTTCAGCGCCTTGGAGGGACACGAAATGTCCGAGATGTTTTTCCGCCGGCAGTACCGCGTGTTCTATGACCTGCTGGCCGGCTACATCGGCCGACGCATCAAGGATGGGGCGTTTCGCGAGGTCGATCCGTTACTGGTGGCGAGAGCGTTCTTCGGCGTCATCGTGCACCACCGTCTCTTGCACGACATCTTCGGGGTACCGATGCACAGAGGCTATGAGGAGACCGTCGTCGAATACGTCCACCTGTTTCTCGACGGCCTCCGGAGCGCGCCGTCGCGCCCGACACCTCACAGAGCGCTTGACTCATGAACCACGTCAGCAGACATCCGATCGTCGTCCTCGGCGCGATCATCTTTCTCGTCGTCCTGGGACTTGTCGTCTTCCGCCTCTCGAGCATCGGGGCCAAGGGAGACTCGAAAAAGGGGCGCGTGATCACCGTCGGCACGATGACTCCACAACGTCAGGACATCGACGTGCGCCTGCCTTACACCGCTGATATCACGCCCAACCAGGTGGTCAACATCTTCTCTCGCGTCGATGGCTATATTTCGAAATTCCACGTCGACAAAGGCGACTTTGTAAAGGCCAATCAACTGCTCGTGGAGATCGACCACACGGATTACGTCCATGCCGTCAATCAAGCGAAGGCCAACCTCGCCTCCGCGCGGGCGAAGGTTTCCCAGCAGGAGGCCAATGTGCGCAGCGCGAAGCTGACGTTGGATCGGATGCAGGCGCTCATCAAGGACCTGTTCATCTCTCAGCAGGATTTGGACAACGCCCAGGTGAACTTCGACGCGGCCGTCGCGCAGCTGGAGTCGTTGCGCGCGCAAGTCCAACAGATGGAAGTGGCCCTCGCACAGGCTGAGACGAATCTCGCGTACTCCTACATCCGCGCTCCGTTCGCCGGCTATGTCGCCGAACGGAATTTGGATCCCGGCGCCTATGTCAGTGGAACGACTGCCAGCACCTCGACCTTCTCCCGCGGCATCTTGAGCCTGCACGAGATCGACACCGTGCGGACGCTCATCGAGGTCGTAGAACGGGATGTCCCCTTGGTAAAGATCGGACAGAAGGCGGAGATCCGGGCGGAAGCGTATCCCGACCGGGTCTTCATCGGCACCGTCACCCGGGTCGTTCATGCGCTGGATAAAGCCACCAGGACCATGACCGTCGAGATCGATCTCCAGAACCCTGATCGCGCATTGAAGGGCGGCATGTTCGCGCGAGTGGAGGTCTTGGTCGCCAAGCACGCCAACGCGATCCAGATACCCCTCGACGCAGTCAGCCGACTGGAGGACTACCAATATGTGTACGTCGTCCGGGAGGGGAAGGCCCATCAGGTGCCAGTGGAACTGGGAGTGCGCGTCGAGAGCCATATCGAGGTGACGAAGGGGCTTCAGGGCGACGAACAGGTCATCGTCTCGGGCAAAGATTTGGTCCATGAAGGCACGCCGATCGTCACCCAACCGCTCTGAGAAAGTACGATCTGGTGATCTGGTGAAGTTTGGAAAATCACCAAATCGTATTTCGCCAAATCACCATATTCTTCGGATATGTGGCTGACTCTCCTCGCGTTACGGAACCGCATCGGCATTCTCATGCTCTCGCTCGCGATGGTGGTGCTGGGCGTCACCTCCGTTCAACGGCTACCGGTCGATCTGTTTCCTCAGATTCAGGTCCCCGTCGCCTTCGTCGGCGTCATCTATAAGGGCGCGCCTCCGCTCGACATCGAGCAGAGCGTCGTCTACCCGATCGAGAAAGCGGTCAGCTCCGCCTCCAACGTCGAGCACGTCGAGTCCTTCTCCAAACAAGGCATCGGCGCGGTTCAGATCTGGTTCAACTGGGGCGCGGACCTCAACGTGGGACAGATGGAGGTGATGCAGCGGATCACGCAGATTCTGAACAACCTGCCGCCCGGCATCCTGCAGCCCTTCATCGTGAAGTTCGACGTCTCGAACATTCCCGTGGCGTTCGTGACCGTGTCCGGCGGCGACCTCGACGAACGGGCGCTCTACGACCTCGCCTTCAACACCATCGCGCCGCAGATCGAGCAGATCGCCAACGTGGCCGCAGCGACGGTGGAGGGGGGCAAGATCCGCCAAATCAACCTCAATCTGGACCCGGCGCTCCTGCAGGCGCGCGGCCTGTCGATTCTCGATGTCGTGAAGGCCGTCAAGGCGGCCAACCTGATTCTGCCTTCCGGCGACATCAAGGCCGGGAACCTGGACTACAACGTCTTCACGAACAACCAGTTCAAGACGGTCGAGCCGATCGCCGACGTCGTGGTCAAAGTAAACCAACAGGGCAATCCCGTGCGCGTGCGTGATCTGGGCACGGTGACCGACTCATCGGATATTCAGACCAACGTCGTGCGCGCGGACGGTCATCGCGCCGTGTACCTTCGGGTCAACAAACAGCCGATCGCCAACACGGTCGAAGTGGTGGACGCCTTGCGCAAGGCCATCCCCAAGATGATCGGCATTCCTCCTGGCGTGCAGCTCGGCATTTCGTTCGATCAGTCGCTGTACATCCGCCAAGCGATCAAGAATTTGGTCGAGCAGGCCCTCCACGGCTCGCTGCTCGCCGCCGCGGTCATCCTGATCTTCCTGCGCAACCTCACCAGCACGTTGATCATTTCCGTGGCCATTCCGCTCTCCGTCATGGTGACGTTCATCGTGTTGTACTTCACGGGGCAAACGCTCAACGTGTTCACCATGGGCGGGCTGGCGCTCGGCATCGGCCGCCTGGTCGACGATTCGATCGTGGAGCTGGAAAACATC
>CAZZPI010000003.1:0-17400 GCA_964655865.1 uncultured Nitrospiraceae bacterium | reverse complement strand
CTTTGGCGAAGATGAAGAGGCTGAGGACTTCTTCAAGGAAGCGACGGTGTGGATCGACGGGTTGGACCGCTTTCAAAAGCTACGCGGCATCAATTTCTGCCTCGACCTGTCCGCCACGCCCTATTTCCTCGGCCGCGTCGGCCAGGATACGAACCGGCCGTTTCCCTGGGTGGTGAGCGATTTCGGATTGATCGACGCGATCGAGTCGGGCTTGGTGAAAATCCCTCAACTCGCGGTGCGCAACACCACCGGGAAGGAGATCCCAGGCTATTTTAACATTTGGCATTGGATTTTGCCGCAACTGACTCCGGCGGAACGAGGGGGGAAGAAGGCCAATCCAAAACCAGAGGCGATCTTGAAGTATGCCCATCATCCGATCGCCATGTTGGGCGGGCTGTGGGAAAAGGAGCGAGAGGACTGGCTGAATGATCGTGACGATCCCCGGCCGCCCGTGTTCATTCTGGTCTGCAAGAACACGCAGATCGCCAAGGTGCTGTATGAGTGGCTGGCGGAAGACAAGGCGCCGACAGGGATTCCGCCCGTGAAGATTGCCGGCTTTCGGAACCAGAACGGTGTCATGAACACGATTCGCGTGGACTCCAAAGTGGTCCACGAGTCGGATTCCGGCGAGGCGAAGAACGACGAAGTCCGCTGGATGCGATTCACGCTGGACACGGTCGGGAAGACGGCGTGGCCGACAGACCGAGTCGGTCGGCCGCTCTATCCGGAGGGCTTCAAGGAATTGGCCGACAAACTTGGCCGCCAAGATCATCCACCAGGCCGGGACGTGCGGTGCATCGTCTGCGTGGGGATGCTCACGGAAGGCTGGGACTGCAACACGGTCACGCACATCATCGGACTTCGCCCGTTCATGTCACAGTTGCTCTGCGAGCAGGTGGTGGGACGAGGATTGCGGCGAGCAAGCTATGAGCTTGGCTCGGATGGCAAACTAACGGAGGAAGTCGCCAAGGTGTTCGGGGTGCCATTTGAAGTGATCCCATTCAAAGCGAATCCTCAGGGGCAGCCGCAACCTCGTGTGAAGCGATTTCATGTCCATGCCGTCCCTGCTAAAGCCCGGTTCGAGATTAAGTTTCCGCGCGTGGAAGGCTACACGCAGGCGATCCGTAACAAGGTGACCGTGGACTGGACGACAGTTCCTTCACTGGTTCTCGAACCGGGCCGGATCCCGCCCGAGGTCGAAATGAAGGGCCTGCACGTGAACAACAAGGGGCGGCTTTCCCTCTCCGGTCCCGGTCGGATCGACGATGTCACGCTGAGGGAATTTCGCGCGAAGCGTCGCATGCAGGAGCTGGTGTTCGATCTTGCCCGGACGCTCGTTCGGGATTACGTTGCACAGAAACAGTGTGCGATTCCAACCCACACGCTGTTTCCGCAGCTCGCCGGCATTATTGAATCGTATCTCGACAAGAAAGTAGAGGCTCGGCCACCCGCCGACAAGAAGGATCTCTTTCTTGCGCCCTACTACGGCTGGGTTGTTGAGCGATTACTCGAAGCGATTCGGCCTGACACATCACAAGGAGAAGCGCCGGAAGTGCCTCGCTACGAAGCGACACGCGGACCAGGTTCGACGGCGGATGTGGATTTCTGGACGAGCCGCGAGGTGCGGGAAGTCGTGAAGAGTCATCTCAACTACGTGGTCGCAGATACCAAGCAGTGGGAGCAATCGGCTGCCTACTATTTGGATAGGCATGATGGGGTTGATGCCTTCGTCAAGAACTCCGGGCTTGGCTTCGCGATCCCGTACCTCCACAATGGACAGATGCATGACTATGTGCCGGACTTTCTCGTTCGACTCCAGGGGGACTCGCCGAGCTATCTGATCCTGGAGACCAAAGGCTATGATCCGCTGGAGGAAGTCAAACGCGCGGCGGCGGAGCGGTGGGTTGCGGCGGTCAATGCAGACCGGACGTACGGGCAGTGGCGGTATGCCGTTGCAAAGAGGGTCTCAGACATATCCATCCTGATAGACACGGTGGTCAAATGAAGAGACAGGAAATCGTGCAGGAGAGAGGAGTGTGGTGCCAAAGCCGGGATTTGAACCCGGACCCGCGTGAGGGCGCTACACCCTCAACCCAATGCGTCGGCCAACCACACCCATTCCGCGCGCGGCCAAGTGGGGTATCGGCCCCTCAGCCCGCGACCATCCGTTTCGACAGCCAGAGCAGGCCGGGCAAGAGAATGCTCCAGACCACCGCGAGGACCAGGAGACTGTCCAGAAGGGGAGGGGAAAACTGCAACGCCCCGAGACGCTGCCCGGCATAATAACTCGCGGGACCGAACAGGGCCCCAAGGGTGGCCGCGAGCCGAGGCCATTCCACGAGCCACCGCAAACAACTTTCTAAAGCGCTCGCAAAGAGCACCCAGAGGGCGATGAGCCACGCAGGGCAGAGCCAGGGAAACAGAACGTTTTCGGGAAAGGAAAAGACGGCCAAGACAGCCAGACCACTGTCGACGCCGATGCCGATGGCTGACACGAGGACGAGACCTCGCAGCGTGTGCCATCGGTGGGGGACAAGCCAGAGATGCAGAGCGAGCAAGAGCGCCACGACGACGGGACCGAGGAATGGCTGCCCATTGCCTGCCCCCGCCACGCAGGCGAACCATCCAGTTTGATAGGAGGACGCGTTGATGATCAGGGCGGTTCGGCGAGTGAGAGGTGCCACTATGGTGATCGGCAGTTACGTTCCTAGTGTTGCGTCCCAAAGATTCCTATGACAAGTCCACCAGCAAGCCCCCCTCACCAACTCCTCTCCCCCCACTGGGGGAGAGGGCAAGGGAGAGGGGGATCAGCCCGGCGAACCAATCAAACGAATTTCTGGGACGTCACACTAACAGGCTGCTGAAAAACTCCGCCAGCGGCGTTCTCGCGGCGCTCAGAAGCTCAACGTTGAGTCGGAACCTCACAGAGGTCGGAAGCTCCGAAGGAGTTTATCCGTTCGCCAAAAACTATTCAAAAGGCGAACGGCCCGCACGAAGTGTGGTTTGTACCTCCTCGCCTCTTCGCTTACTGCGGCCTTGCTGGACGGCCTTTTTGAACAGCCTGCGGGCTATTCTGATCCGGTGCGTGCGCTCCTGCGATTCTGTATCCCAGTCGTGTCAAAATAGTTTTTCAACAACCTGCTGGTGCGGTGTCTCAGAGATTTGTTTCACAAGTCCCCCGGCTCGCCCCCTCTCCCTTCTCCTCTCCCCGCCGAGGGAGAGGGCTGGGGTGAGGGGATCAAGAAAGTCTTTTCAACACCCTGCGAGGCCGGTCGCCAGCGAGGGGCGGTAGAGCGGCTTCGCGAACAGCATGTGGACGGTGCTGATCGAGCGTTCCAGAAATCCCCCCTCGCAGTAGCAGAGATACAGATCCCAGAGACGGAGAAATTCCGGCTGGTACCCCAAGGCCTTGATCTGCGGAAGCTTGTCGACCACGTTCTGCCGCCACGCTTGCAGGGTACGCGGATAATGCGCGCCGATGTCTTCGAGATGCACGAGCCCCAGATCGCTCGCGCGGGCACACGCGTGGGCCAATGTCCTGACCGACGGAATGCAACTGCCGGGAAAGATGAAATGCTGAATAAAATCCACGGACCGCTTGGCCCGTTCGTAGAACCGCTCGTCGATCGTGATGCCCTGGAGCAGCATGAGTCCGTTCGGCTTCAACATCCGACTACAGACATTGAAGAACGTCTCGTAGTACTGATGCCCGACCGCTTCGATCATTTCGATCGACACCAGCTTGTCAAAACGTTGCTCCAGCTTGGGCAGATCGCGATAGTCCTGTAGCAAGACTGTTACGCGATCACTCAAGCCGGCTTCCTTCACCCGTTGCACAGCCAGGTCGTATTGCCGTTGTGAAATCGTCGTGGTGGTCACACGGCACCCGTAATGAGACGCGGCGTGCATGGCGAACCCGCCCCAGCCCGTGCCGATTTCGAGCAGATGGTCGCTCGGTGACAGCTCAAGCTTCCGGCAGACGCGGTCGTTCTTCGTTCGCGAGGCCTCGGCCAGCGTGGCGTCCGGACGCTCAAAGTAGGCGCAGGAATACATCATCGTGTCGTCGAGCATGAGCCGAAAGAAGTCGTTCCCGAGATCATAATGGGCCGCGATGTTCTTTCGGCTGCCGGCTTTGGTATTGCGGTTGAGCCAGTGGACGGCCTTGAGCAGCGGCTTCGTGACCGTGGCCAGCCCTCGTTCCATCCCATCGAGCAGTTCGCGATTGCGGACGAAGATCCGCACCAGCGTCGTGAGATCGTCGCAAGTCCACAAGCCCCATCGGTAGGCATCACCGAACCCGATCGTCCCGCCCAACGCCACGTCCGCGTAAGTGTGCGGATCGTGGATCGTCACTGTCGCCTGGAGCGGACAATCTGGCGTGATCCGGCCGAAGGTTCGCCGCTCGTTCCCTTCCACAATCGTGACGGCGCCATGTCGGAGACGCGCCAAACGGAAGAAGACTGCCTGTCGGGCGAGCCGATACAGCCACGCCAGCGCCCTTGATGAGACTTCAGTTCTGGATGACAACCTGTCTATCGCAAGATCGGGTCGAATCGTTGTCTCATTCATAGGTGTGACTGGCTCGCCGCCGTTGGCGACGCCTCCTTTCGCTTCTTGGGATGCGCATAGAACGGCACGCCTTTGACCCACAGTCTCACGGCCTGCCAGTGAATCGCCCCGATCACTTTCGCGGTCATCAAAGGATATTGCACCAACACACGTGCGAGCGCCGCACCGGAGATCTCCTCCCGCCGGAGCACCATCGTGGCGTCGAAGAAGGGTCGGCCTCCGCGCAGATTCTCCATGTGGATGGCGAGTTGCGAGTTCGGTTCTGAGAATCGCCAATCGTACGCCACGTCCATGTCGATGAACGGGGAGATATGAAACACCTTATCGAGACGAAACCGTTTGCGCGTGCCTCCAGCGTGGTTGTCGTTCGGCCCCAGCACGTAGCAATGGCGCTCGCCCCACGGGGTATTCGTAATCTCCGCCACAATCGTTTCGACATGACTCCCGGACGAGTCGTAGCAGAAATACAAGCTGACGGGATTGAATACGTAGCCGAAGTAGCGGAGGTGTGTGAGGAGCCGGATGGGCCCGACCGGTTTCTGTCCGGTCCGCTGCTGCACCAACTCACGAATGGTCCGATCCAACGGCACCGCCGGATCACCAATGTGGTCCGTGCGTCTGAACCAGGCCAGGTTGCCTCGATCGACGGACCAGAGCCAGCGGCCCTGAAACAGCGTCGGCAGTTCCTCCAGGTCTAGATACATCATGAACAGTCGGTAGGTGAACGCATGGGGGACCGGACTGAATCGCCGGTGCCGGACCCGCCCTTCGTAGATGCCGCTCTTCATGACGACAGATCCTTGCCGAATTGCTTGCACACAGCCAGGGCGCTCTTCACCCCGTCCTCATGAAACCCGAAGCCCCAGTAAGCCCCGCAGTACGATGTACGATTGACACCGCTGATCTCGCCATGCCGCCGCTGGGCTTCGACCGACTCCGGCGAATACACCGGATGGTGGTACGGGATGCGTTTCAGGATGGTCGATGGATTGATCCGCTCGGTGTAATTCAACGTCACGCAAAACTCGCGGGGAGCCTGGAGACTCTGGAGCCGGTTCATGTGGTAGGTCACGACCGCGCGATCCGGTTGGGCGGTCAACAGGTGATAATTCCAGGCAGCCCAGGCCAATCGCCGACGCGGCAGCAGCGACTGATCGGTATGCAACACCGCCTCGTTCTCCTGATAGCGAATCGCGCCCAGGATGTCTTTTTCTGTCGGCATGGGATCGGCCAACATCGACAGGGCCTGGTCGCTGTGCGGGGCGAGGATCACGTGGTCGAACCGCAGCGCCCGATAGTCTCGGCCTTGGAGGCTGGTGCGGACTTCCACAAAATCCGGATACCGGCTGATGGAATCGACCGGAGAATTTAGACGGATTCGCTCGCGAAACGGCGCCACCAGCTTCTCGACATACCGCTGCGACCCTCCCTTGATCACGCGCCACGTCGGCCGCTCATCGACGGACAGCATTCCGTGATTCTTGAAGAACTGGACCAAATACCGGGCTGGGAACTCCCACATGGTCTCGTGACTCGCCGACCAGATCGCCGCGCCCATGGGCACGATGTACTGTTCGATGAATTCTTTCGAGTACCGATTGGCTTCGAGGTACTGGCCGAGCGATGGGCCAGGCTCGGGTTGAGCGAGCAAGTCGAGTGATTCCCGATTGAACCGGAGAATGTCGCGGATCATCCGGTAGAACGAAGGGCGCAGCAGATTGCGGCGCTGCGCAAAGAGCGTATTGAGGCTGGTCCCGTTGTATTCCAACCCCGTCTTCTCGCACTTCACGCTGAAACTCATGTCGCTCGGTTGCGATTCGACTCCCAGTCGGTCCAGCAGCGCAATGAAGTTCGGATAGGTCCAATCGTTGTAGACAATGAAGCCGGTATCCACAGCGTAGGTTGTCCCGTTCATCTCTACGTCGATGGTGTTGGTGTGCCCGCCGATGTAGTCGTTCGCCTCAAAGACGGTGAGCTCGTGGTCCCGGTGGAGGAGGTGCGCACACACCAAGCCGGAAATGCCGGTGCCCACCACGGCAACCTTCATGACGGCTTCACCATCAGTGCGCCGACCTTCGTATAGAGTCGACTGGGGAGGAGCGTGATCAGCTTGAAGAGCAGGCTGAACCGTTTCGGGAAGTGAATCTCGTGGGTGCGGGCTGCGATGCCGTCGGCGATGCGAATTGCCGCTTCATCGGCCTCGATGGCAAAGGGCATGGGGAAGTCGTTCCGCGCCGTGAGCGGGGTTTTGACGAACCCGGGGCAGACGATCGACACGGGAATGTTCTCTTTGACTAAGTCGATACGGAGCCCTTCGAGCATGTTCTTGATCGCCGCTTTCGATGCGCCGTACGCTTCCGATCGCGAGAGTCCCGCATAGGCCACGGTGCTGCTCATGCCGACCAGATGGGGGTGAGGCGACTTGCGGAGCAACGGCAACGCCGCCTCGATGCCATAGACCATGCTGAGAAAATTCGTCGCGAGCACCCGCTCGAACATGGCGCTCTCGAACTGCCGAACGTCCACATACTCGCAGGTGCCGGCATTAAAGAACGCGATATCCAGTCCACCGTGATTCTTCTCGATGGTCTGGGCCGCTCGGAGGTTTGCCTGCCGGTCCGAGACGTCGAGGGACAGGGCGACGGTGCGTCCATTGGGGTCGTTCTTGACGAGGTCGTCCAGCGCCTCGCGATTCCTGGCCGAGGCGATCACCGTCGCCCCTCGTCGAGCCACCTCCACCGCCACCGCGCGACCAATGCCAGCCGAGGCGCCGGTGATCCAGACCCGTTTCCCGCCGAAATACGTGTCTGCCATTTACAGCCTCGCTTTGACCAGACGGACGACAGAGCCGAGGACCGGGAGCCGTTCGTACAGCATCGCCCCGGCATCGAAAAAGTCACGATGCTCATAGACCTTGTCCCTGAACCTGATGTGGGAACAGCCGGGCACGTGAATCTCCTGTCCGCCGGCGAGTCGAGGATGACGGAGATGCATGGTCCAGGTCAGCATGGCTTGTTGCTCGTCGGCCACGCGGTCCTCAAAGCTGAAGGTACAGCGATCCACGTTCTTGTAGAGGCGTTCGAAATACTCACGGAGCGCCGGAAGCCCGCGCACCTCGTGGAACGGGTCTCTAAACCACACTTCTGCCCCATACAGGGCATCGAGGAGGTGCAGGGATGTCCCATCAAGCCGTTCATACGTGGTCGTGAATCGCTCGATCACCGATTGCCCCATGTGGTGTCCACCCCACCCTCTCTGTTCTACGGACTGGCATCATGCCCAGATTGGGTTATGGAGTTTTCAGCATCTGCGCCTTGAGTCCCTCGCTGATCGGGTTCTTCCCCAGCCAAATCGCAAAGTAGGCGGCGGCGAAGTCGGCCCCTTCAATCACGCCTTTGGGCTGTCCATTCAAGGCCAGTTCGGTCCCCACGCCGGGGAGATAGGTGAGGGCATAGCGGTCACCTGGTTTGATGTCTTGATAGAGGGTATGCAGCCGGGTAATTCGGGGACGCAACGGCTCGATGACCGAAGGCGGGAAGTTTTCGGCCAACACTTGGTCGGCCGCCTTCCCGAAATCCGGACCGGCGATATCGCGGAAATAGGAGAGTTCGAGGCGCTTCGCCACATCCGACAGGACCTGCTCGGCTCTCACGCCTTCCGCGAGATAGAGGGCCCCGACATAGACCTTGATGGTCCGCAGATACCGCGCCAGCCCGACCCCGTAGAGCACCAGAGCGGTGTTGCCCACGACCACACGGTCGAGGTATTTGACCCCTTCAATCTCGGCAGCCAATACCGTGGTGGTGAACATGAGCGGGCTCAAGACCGCAAAGATCAGCCCTCGCCGCCACCATCCTGAGGAACCGTTGGGCCGCTGTCTCATGTTCGCTCTCCTCTTAGGCCCTACGCATCGACGAGTTGTTCGGATGCGCGCATCACACCTCTGGGGCGAACCGCGCGACTTGGTCGTGCAACAGATTGGCCACCGTCGAGAGGTCGAACGGCCAGGCGTAGCGAAGCGCGATGCGTGGGTACGCTTTTCTGAGGTGATCGAGAATCTCGGGGATCTCGACTTCCGAATGCGATCCGCCCGGCGTGAACATCGTCGTTGCGACGGTGATGTGCGTCGCGCCCTTCTTGACAAGTTCCTCCACCGCCTCTTCCAACGTCGGCGCACAGAACTCGTTGTAGGCAATGGCGAACAGGGTACCGTCCAGACGAGGACGCAGCGCCTCCGCCACGGCTTCCAGCCCCGATTGATACGGATCGGTCGCGGCAGTCCTCGGCCAACGCCGAATCTTGGCGTCCAGTTCGAGTTCTTCCGGGGAAGGCGGCAGTTTCGCGACACGCCGCTGGGCCTCCAGCCGTTTCAGCCTCGTGACCAATTCCTGCGGACACCCCTTGGGAATCCCGCCGTGACCAACGAGAATCACTCCTCGTGTCGTGGCCGCCATCTCTTCACTCCTGTTGTTGTGACTCGCGTCTGTTTTCACTCACTTTGAACTCGCCGTCGCCTCGAGGTACTCCTGCAGATTGGTCTTTCCATAGCGACTCCCCGGGTACACCTTCCGAATGAATCCCGCGACGAGGGCCATCACCTTCTTGACCGCGGGGGTTTTCTCAGGATCTGTGGCCGGCAACAGCCGGACCGTGATCGACTTCTCATGATGCTTGAGCTGGATAAAAAACGTGCGGGCAGCCCCGTTTTCGATCGCGACCGCATCCAGCAACGCTTCCTTCCCGCTTCGGGCCAAGAAGCACTCCTGCACCTTGAGAATTTCGGCCCCCGACCGCTGAAGAATCGGCGTGAAGGCCTGATAAAGCCCCTGCAGATCTCCGGCTTCTTCTATGACGACATGCGGCATGATGGCTCCTCTCTACACATGATTCCGCAACATGAGTTCTTTCGGATGCGGATTGAGATAAACCTGATCGCGAATGTACCCGACGTCGAAGATCTGGACATAGTGCTTGATCAGCGTGAGCGGGACGATCAAGGGCGTGAGCCCATGATGATAATCCCCGATCACGCCTAACAACTCCGCCTTCTCCTGATCGCCTAATCGGTCCTTGAAGTAGTTCAGAATGTGCTGCAACACATTCACGTGCTTGCGCACCGTCGCCCTTACGGCCAAGGCCTTCATGAAGAGCTCGCCATACTTTAAGGCCAGCTCCTTCGGACGGTGGCGCTCCGCTTGACCGACCAGCCGACCGAGAACCTGGTAGTGCTGCTGGCTATGGGAGAGGAGCAGATACTTATGAATCGTGTGAAACCGCACCACCGCCTGCCTCGTGACTCCGTTCTGCAGCAGATCCTGATACCGGCGGTAACAAAACACGCGCTCGATGAAGTTCTCCCTGAGCGGCGCATCGCAGAGCCGACCTTCTTCCTCGACAGGGATGAGCGGAAACCGTTCGATAAAGGCCCGCGCAAAAATCCCGACGCCGTTGTGGCTCGGCATCCCGTGTTCCGTGTAGACACGGACCCGCTCGACGCCGCAACTCGGCGACCCCCTCTTGAAGACATACCCGGAAAGGTCCAGTTCCTTGAGCAAGTCCAGACGATTCTCGGTGATCGTTTCCAACGCCTCGGTGCGATCGTGTTTGCTCTTGATCGTCAAGAGCCTGGGATGCCGGGGATCGCCGACCAGCCGCATCGCCTCCCGGGGAGTCCCGAGTCCGGCTTCGACTTCCGGACAGACGGGAACCCACTCCACGTAACGGCCAAACACATCTGTCAGGAAATTGTCCCGCTTATGTCCTCCGTCGAACCGGACTTCGTCTCCGAGCAGACAACGGCTGATCCCCAGACGGAGCGGCGCGGTCGTCATCGCGTCACCTGCTGCTTGCCGAGATCCAAATATTCCTGGCGGGCTTGCCGGTGAATGACGATGGCCGCAGGGTAGTCGACCCCGATGCGACAACCATATCGAACCTGCTCGTCAATCGTCATCAGCTGTGGCTCGTGAATCGATTTGCCCGCCACCCTCGCCAGTTCCGGTACGTATTCTCGAATGAAGGCCCCTTCGGGATCGAACTTGGCGCTTTGGAGAGTGGGATTGAAGATACGGTAGCCTCGCATCGCGTCAGTGCCGGTCGAGGCGCACCATTGCCAATTCCCATTGTTCGCTGCCACATCGGCATCGAGCAAGTGGTGCATGAAGTAGCGCTCGCCGCTCTGCCAGTCGATCCGCAGGTCTTTGATCAGAAACGACGCGACGATCATCCGCACACGGTTATGCATCCAGCCGGTCTGGTTCAGCTGGCGCATACCCGCATCCACGATTGGATAGCCGGTCTTTCCATGACACCAAGCCTGAAATAACCGATCTCGCTCCGGCCCTGGCTGACGCGGCGGTGGCACCATCACATTTCTAAACGGCCCGTCCGCGACACGCGGAAAAGCCGTGAGGACCTGCTGGAAGAACTCGCGCCAGATCACTTCGTCGATCCACGTGAGCACATCGGGGCGAGAGACCCGCTCTCCTTTGGACAACGCGCCCAATGCGGCATGAACCGCCACGCGCGGCGAGAGTGTACCAAAACGAAAGTGCGCCGACAGTTTTGAACTCCCGTCGATAGCCGGGCGATTGCGGCCATCGACATACCGGTGGATGGGACCATTCAGAAACCAGGCCAGACGCTTTTGGGCGCACCGTTCACCCGGCTGGATCCATGGCGTTACCAAATCATATCCTAAGTCTTTAGCCGACGGCAGGGAAGGAGGGGCGGGAAGCGAGGGGGCCTTCACAGCCGTTAAATTCTTGGGAATAGGAAGGGCCGATGGTTTCGTCGCTTGCCACTTGGTCCACCAGCGTGCGCGATAGGCGCTGTAGCGTTGCATCGGCTCTCCGGTGGCGCCCCGGACCTCTTCGGCTTCAAACACGACATGGTCTTTGAACGTGCGGACAACCACGCCGATCTGCGCCAGTCGCTGTTGAACAGCGCGGTCTCGCTCGATCGCCCCCGGCTCATAGTCGCGATTCCAATAGACCACGTCGGCCCTCCATTCGCGCGCGGCTCGAACGACTTCTTCCGCCGGCTCGCCGCGACGCCACTGGAGCGGGATGCCCCGCCCGGCCAGCGATGTGGCCAGTTCTTGCAGGCAGCCGAGCATGAAGTTCACGCAGGCGGAGCCGAAAACACGCGACTGCAAGAGCGGTTCATCGAACACAAAGAGCGGGATGACTTCTGTGCAAGTCTCGCAGGCCGCAGTCAATGCCGGCTGATCGGCCAGCCTCAGATCGCGTCTAAGCCACACGATCCCCCGCATTAGCGCTGCTCCTGTGAGGCCGGTCTCGGCCTGTTCTCGGGCACGGGCTCATCGATGAAGACCGCGCGCCGCCAGATGAGATAGCAAGCAAACAAGAGCGTCGTCACGATGAAACCGGACCGGATCCAATTGAAACCGAAGGTCAGTTGGTTCATGGCTTCGCTGATCAAGCCGAATCCCGCATAGGCCAGCGCGAGTCCCCAGGCCCAGGGACGGAGCCAGAGAAATCCGTACCCGATCAATAAATGCACGGCCGGAGAATGGAGCTTGACGAGAAACGACGGGGGACCGGTCACGGCCGTGCCGAAGAGTTTCAAAGCGTAGGAGGGAAACAACACGATGATGACCAGATCTACGAGACCGACAATCAGGAACAGCCCGCCCAGCAATTTGATATCCACCCCGACCGGCTTTGTGCGCATGTTCGTCTCCTATCGCACCCAGGCTGTCGGAACGCCCTGCCACCAGGTCTTCGGATTCGTGGCCCGCCACTTCGCTTGTTCCACCCAGAGGCGATCCGATTCCGCCTTGTCCAGCCGATTGGCCATGGCGGCAGTGACGTCGGACAATTGCCGTACGCTCGCCTGAATCATTTCCTTGGCCATGCGGGCGAGCCCACCGGGAGGATCGACCAGGTCTTCGGTGTCTCGGTATGCAAGATTGAGATACAAGTGCTCGACCGCTATCCACCGCTCTTCCTGCGAGAGATGATCCAAATAGGCATCGATCGCCTGATACACATAGGTGAGGTGGATGTAACTCGCTGCCGACGGTGCGTCGTCGATCTCCCGCTGGCAGGCCTCCAGCGCTCGACGATAATCGCCGGCCGCCAGGAAGAGATTGGCCTTCGTCAGGTTGGGATGAGTCGTCACGGACACAAGCCTCCCCGGTTCGCCGAATGCCGCACCCGGACCCAGAAACAGCAGCAGCCCGAACAACGCGACGATCTTGATGTGACTTCCCACGATGAACTCCTATTTAGTGGAACCGCCGTGCGATCCCGCCGGACCCTTCGGAAGTTTGTCGCTCGCTACACGCATGATGGAAAGTTCGCGAGTCCCGCCGTCACCCTTGACCCCTAATTTCACGACGGTTCCGGATTCACCACGGATCATCTTGACCACCTGCTCATAGCTTTGTCCCGAGACCGCCTTACCGTCCACGGTCATGATCTCATCCCCGTGCCTGAGCCCGGCCTGGTGAGCCGGTCCCTCCGGATGCACCATTCCGACATACAGCACCGACGGATCGCCGATACGCTCAGCCCAGACCTGGAGCGACACGCCGATCACGCCATTCGGCAGCTTGGCTTCGCTTTCATGCCCATACGGAGACTGGCTCATGGGCTGTTCAGCCGCTCCAGCCATTCCGGTCAATAGCAGGCCCGTCATCACACCAACCGCAATACGAATGCCCTTGATCCTCATGTACGTACCTCCTTGTGAACTACAACCGGCTTACCATTCCAAGTAAACACAGTCCTGCGAGCAGCACGAGTGAGTTCAGATAGACCGACCGTTGATGCAGTCGATGCCATGCGGCTTGCAACGCTGGGTCGACCGCACCACGGGCCTCCTGTTCTTTCAATTGATCTCGCAGCGCGTTGCTTCTGGGCGTGAGAGGGGCGCGGCAATAGGACTCGGCGGAGAGAATGAATGCCCAAATCCCTGCGGTCACCATGACGGCCGGAGTCCATCCGCGGCTTATTCCGATGCCGCAGAGCGACAGTAATCCGAGCGCAGCGGCCGCCATACCCAGGGCATAGTAGGCCGGAAAGAGTTGGCGTACGACTTGGCCGAATGGCTCGCGTTCCAAGTTCTTGGCGAGGATCGGAGCCACAACAAAGGAGAGCAACACCACCTTCCCCACCAGAATTCCAGTCGCCAAGAGCAACAGATAGTTCAAAATCGCGTCTATTGCAGCAACCTCTCGGACCTATCGCGAAGCGGCGAGCTTGCGTGCTGCTTCATACGCGGCATCGAAGTGGGGCAATTCACCCATCGGAACCAGTTGCACGTAGCGAATGACATTGTCGGTATCCGACACGATGACCGAACGGTGCAGGATCTTGTACATCGGCAGCAGCAACCCGGTCCGACGGCCGAATTCATAACCGGGCGCATCTGAAAGGAAGGTGATGTTCGAGATACGTGCCTTTTTTGCAAACATGGCCTGGTCGTCGCTTGTATTCGTGCTGATCGTAATGATTTCCACCGTCCGATCAAGTCCGCCGTTCTCTTCACTGAAACGATGGGTCTGCTCATCGCACACCGGCGTGTTGAGTTGAGGCACGATGCTGATCAGTTTCACGCGCCCTCGGGTATCTGTGAGTCGAACCAGCTTTCCGTTCGCCCCGGTCAGAGGCACGTCGGGCAGCCGATCGCCGATCTTGAACGTCGACTGATCCCGCTCTCCTGCCGAAGGAGACTCTTCGCCAACTCCTCCGCCAAATCCGAGCAACGCGGAGAAGAGCCCTCCCACCACAATAACCTTTCTGCATGTGTGATTCATGGTTTCCTCCTGCTTGAGACATTCACAGCCTAACCAGTTCACGCCGCTTGCTGGGCAGCTGACGGTTTCGCGAAGATGGCTTGCAGAGCCGAGTGCAGTGCCCCATATCGAAAGGCATAGCCACCTTCGATCGCTTTCCTCGGAGTCACCCGCTGGCCGGTCGTCATCAGAGTTCCCAGTTCGCCCAGGATGATCCTCAGTGCCAGGCCCGGCACAGGGAGCCAGGATGGCCGACGGAGCAAACGTCCGAGTGCCGTGCAGAACTGCGTCATTGTCACGGCCTCCGGCGCCACGGCATTGAGGGGACCGAACAGGCCGGGGGTGGCAAGCGCCCACTGAATCAGTCCGATGTGATCGCGCCTGTGAATCCAAGAAATCCATTGCGTTCCCGGCATGACCGGGCCGCCCGCGAAGAGTTTGAACGGAAGCAGCATTTTCGGCAGCGCGCCGCCGTCCTGCTCCAACACCATTCCGGTGCGCAGGAGAACGACGCGGGTCCCGAACTCGGCCGCCCGCAGCGCCTCTCCTTCCCAGGCGAGACACAGGTCGGCCAAAAACCCCCGACCGTGCGGCGCACCCTCATCCAACAGGCGATCGTCACTGGCACCGTAATAGCCGATCCCTGAGGCGCTGATCAGGGTTCCGGGTTTTGAAGACCGGCGGGACATGGCTTCGACCAAAAGGCGGGTCGCCAGCACGCGACTCTCCTTCAGGAGTCTCTTCCTGGCATCAGTCCAGCGGGCATCGGCAATCGGCGCGCCGGCGAGATTGATCACGGCATCGGCTCCCTCAAGACTGTGCTCCCAGGGTCCCGAGTCGCGGCCGTTCCACTCGACTGCCGACACAACGGGCCCGAGCGATCGTGATGCCGATCCGGCATTTCTCGTGAGGACGGTGACCTGGTGCCCATCCCGCACCAACGAGGGAAACAAGACCTGACCGATGAACCCTGTTCCTCCAGTGAGCACAATGCGCATGGCTTTTTGCCTTACGGCACCAACGGGTGCTGCACGTCAGCTCCCGCAACCTGCTTCACTCCCATTGCCATTTTCCCCGGACGAACCACCCGACTCACCTTCATCGACACGCTGCGCGTACTTGCGTTGTTTCGTCCCGTACAGGAGTTTCGGTGGCGGATTGACCCGGTTCTGAAGAATGACGTCATCGACGACCTCTCCACAACTCGTGCAACGTAACGCTGTCATCCCGATTTGGCCTGTGTCGTCCCGCAAATCCATATAGTGCTCCCAGACCATCAGCCCACCACACCGCGCGCAGAAATCATCGATGTGCGGGACGGAGGTGGAAGGATTGTACGGTCTCCCATTTGATTCCACGGAAAACCTCGACCGCGATGACGATGGACAACCGAACACTTCCTACTTGCCACGTGGCCTACTCATTCCGGCCTGCCGACCCGTCTGGACGACCGTGTTCCGGCGTGCGCTCTGTGCGAAGACAATCCAGGTCACTACCACCATTGCCAAAACGATTGTCGTGGTCATACTTACCTCATCGTGACTGGGGACTGTACGGCGCCTGGCTGTGCGTGACCCGCTCTTGCGGCAAGCCAAGGGGACGGGTCCCTCCCGAGAGAGAGACCCGTCTGCCTCAGCGGGAGACGCCGTGCGGAGTCGCGGCGCCACCCAGACAGGTAAAGAGAACCGGCCTCCGAACTATTATGGTCGTCATTGGTCTCCATCATGCCCTACATTGATCCGCTACTTCTGCTGGATCTCTCCCTCGAGACTACGAACGCAGCGAAAACCGGTGCCATGTGTTTGCAGCGCAAACCCCCCGCGTCCGCGAGCCGATGCGGTAATGTCGGCCACCGGGCTGTGCCACGACCCTCCGCGAATTGACCGGACTACTCCCGTCTTGTCAGGACCTTGGGGATTCCTGGCCGGGGCATGCTTGTAGTAATCCGCGTCATACCAATCGGAGACCCATTCCCTGGCATTGCCGGCCATGTCCTTCACCCCATAGGGCGAGTCGCCGCCTGGTAATGATCCAACTGGATAGAGAGTTTTTTCGTTATCCCATTCGCGGTCAAAGTTCGCCCGCTTCAAGGTCGCTGGTTCATTGCCCCAGGGAAACAGACGACCATCGGTGCCTCGGGCCGCCTTTTCCCATTCCGCTTCCGTCGGCAGTCGTTTTTTCGCCCAGCTACAATAGGCCTTGGCGTCGTACCACGTCGTCTGCACCACCGGCAGTTGCTCGATACCCTTCGCGGACAGAAGCGGACCGGTGCCGTATGGATTCGGAGGGTTTCGATGGCCTGTTGTCGTAATGAACGTCATATATCGTTCATTTGTCACTTCGACCTGATCGATCGCAAAGGCATCGAGATACACGGATCGCTGCGGCCATTCATCGGCCCGGCCTTTTCCTTGGGGATTGCCCATCAAGAATTCGCCGGCCGGAATCGTCACCATGGGAACCGGGTCAAGCTCTTTGGCAGCAGCCGACGTCGCCGCCGCGACCGGCGCCTGTGCCGCGGCACAAGCGAGGGCGACGATCGTCGCCATCGAACTCCAACGATTGGCTATCCTCCGCAGACCTGGTGTCATTTCTTCTGCTCCTTGCTCCCTTCAATAGCATGGGACGTATGGATTTTGATTTGACCGACAAGATACTCCACCTGACGTTTGTCCCCCCGTTCGGCCGCCTCTTGTGCCTGGGTGACGAGGGTTCTGGCTTCGTGCAGGTGCTGCTCGATTTCAGCCTGCAGGGCAGGGGAGGCGACGGTTCCCCCTAATGCCGCGCGATGATAGACCTCCCACGCATGATCGACAGAATGTTCGGCCTCATGGACCACCTTGGCGCTCTCCGGATGCGGATGATTGGCTGGATCAAGAGGGCCGGCCTGGGCCGTCGCAGCCGCTATAAGCGCTCCGAGTGCAAGTCCGAGAACGAGTGTTGTGTAGTGTGTCATGGTACGCCTCCGTCACGATCGCACCGCTTATGAGAACGGTGTCACATTCCTCAGGGCTTTTTCATCGACTGCTCAATCAGCGGACGGAGCTCCAACAGTTCCACGTTCTTCG
>CAZZPI010000002.1:0-22649 GCA_964655865.1 uncultured Nitrospiraceae bacterium | reverse complement strand
TCGTGGTCGCCCAGCTCCCGGCCAGGCTGCCGAGTTGCTTGTGCGGCTCGCCGGGCGTGGCGAGTTTCTTCCAGAGCTCCATCATCGCCTGCGGGTCCATCTGTTTATCAGACTTTTTTTCTTTGGCCGTTGCAGGGGCCGCGAGCATAACGAGGCAGAGACAGGTGAGTATGGTAGACGTGAAACGCATGGATGCCTCCTTGTGGTGAAGTGATGAGTCCCTTCGGCTAACTGCCGTCATACTGGCTGAAGATCTTTCGCACGTTACTTTCGCAAGGGAAGCAGCGCCCGCAGCCGTTCGTCACGCAGGTACAGGCCTCCCCAGATGAAGACACCAAGGAGAACCGCGGCGTGGAAGGGCTCGCCGATGCGGATATGGCTTGCAGTCGCTCCTCCAAGGTAGCCGGTGAGTACGATGGCGCCGAGCACGGAGGTGCGCGGGATCACATACAGCACCGCACTTACGAGTTCGGCGATCCCGATGCCGAGAGCCTGGCTCTCGGCATACCCGAGGTGCACGAATCCTTCGGCCACAAAAGCCGGCTTCACCAACTTCATGACGCTGCTGATCAGCAAGAGCAGCACCGGCAGTCCACTCACAATGTATCCGGTCCACAGTATCTTCTTGGAGGAAGAAGGTAAGCACGTCTCTGCCGACATTATGGTCTTCTCCTTCTGGCTCTTCCGGCTTTTGTGTGGGTACATTCTTTCATAACGTGGTCAACTCCGGGCCTGAGCGGGACTCCCGCCTCCGCACCTCCCGGTGCACCCGCCAGGCGGGTACCCGACGGTCGGCCGACCGTGGCCGCGGGAATTCCGGAAGGCTTCCGCTCCGGACCGCCGTGCCCACCCGTTGCACGCGAGAGGCGCGGACGCGAGGACCCCCTGCACACCCTGAGGACCGACGACCCACACAATTTCCGGAAGAGCCAAAAATTCACGCTAGCCTGTACGCCGCTTAACGAGAGACGGTGCGTTCGCTGCAATGGCTTGAATGATAGGCTGCTTGTTTTTGGAGGTGGGGAGCCCTCGGATTTCGGACCCTGACGGACTCCCCGTTGTCTCCCTCCAAGCCCGCATTCTTCACGATGGCTTCTACTGCAACCGCCGAGACGCCGCTGCGACAAGCCAGCATGCGACTATGCGGCATGCCGGCGGGCGGGCTCGCCCCTCAGACCTTCGACGTACTGTTCAAGTACGCCTCAGGTCTTCGGGGCTCCACGCGCCCGTCTCGCAGGCGTCTCGCCGGTTTCGTCACGCACCCTCGTGAAGAATGCGGGCTAGTGAGTTTCAGACAAGCAGCCGACTAGCGGGCCTGTCCGGCCATTTGCGCAAAGAAGCTCTGGGCGCGCTTTCCGATTTCTTCCATCGTGAGATCTTCCTTGTGGGTCGCGACCGTCCATTTGTGGCCGAACGGGTCGGTCAGCTGTCCGCAGCGATCGCCCCAGAACATATCCGAGACGGGGCTCTCCGATTTCGCGCCGGCTGAGACCGCGCGGTTGAAGACATGGTCCACATCGTCAACGTAGAGAAGAAGAGCGACCGGCGTGCCGCCAAGGCTTTGCGGTCCGCGGCATCCCATCTCGGGACGTTCGTCGCTGAGAAAGATGATCGAGTCTCCGATTCTGATTTCTGCGTGCATAATGCCCTTCCCATCGGGTGCGGGAAAACGCATCCGTTCCTCGGTGCCGAACGCGCGCTTGTAAAAATCAATAGCCTTCGCGGTCTCCCGCGTCGTGAGGGTAGGGGTGACGCTATGAAAGCCTGGTGGTATTGGTTCCGTTTTCGGTGTCATAGTTTCCTCCCTGAGGTTGAGATTGTTGAAATTTGACCGTTGCAACATATTTCACACGTAGCGGAGCGCGTCCCGGCTACTTCTTCGTCACGACTCCCATTTCGCGAAAGCGATCGACCGCTTCGCCGGGGCCGAAGTCTCCCAACTCGAACAACTGGCGTACTTCGATTTCGCCTTCCCTCTGTCCGCACCATCAGCTATCAGCCATCGACTATCAGCAGCCTCATGAGTTAGGCCGCTTACGAGTCAGCCGATTGTTGCAGCACCGCCTTGATATCGATGACTGGTGTCCCATCGATCGCCTCCATCGGCGCAACCCTCAACCTCGATCCCGCAACCTCCAAGACCGAAACCCGATGTAGTCCCACAGGGTTAGGACGATCCGGCGACCGCGTCGCGAACACGCCCGTCAAGGGCGCATCGAGCCTCCCACGCGGGTGCACCTGAAGCACGTCGCGACGCGCGCGGTGAAGCCAGGTGAGCACGATAAGCTCGTCCCCGGCCGCAATGCCGACAAGTCCTCGTGCGACCGGAGCCGCGATTTCCAGTCAAGCTTCGGGCGCACCTTCGAATCCCTGGAGAGGAGCCGCTTCGCGACTGACCAGCCTGGAATGAATGACCCCGATCGGCTCGATCGTATAGCTTGTTTCGACCTTATCTCGGCCTTGTACAACCACAGTTTTCCTTTCTTTGCCGCGTGGAACACCGTAACAATGTGTCCCTGCGAGCGACCCTGTTCGACTCGTTGGCGACCGACACGCCTGTCGATCCGAAAATGAACAGTTTCATCCTCCTGGATATGGTTTGTTTGTTCGAGGAGCGGCAGGGGCCTGTATGTCCAGCGATTGCCGATACGTGATGCATCCCCGAATGAACTCGGGCCATTCCGGTACGACCGGAATAGGGTCTGTCTTCTCGGGCAACAAGCCCCACAGAGCGGGATGGTGCCAGCAGAGCTCATGCTCGGTGCTGTCCCGATGCTTACGAATGCCTTCTCTCAGCTTCTTAATCTCTGCGATGAGTTGATCCCGCGTCATTTCATCAAGATCTGCATCCATGATTCGCCTCCTGCCACGTTCTTTCGATTCCCCTATCCGCCCGCCATGGCCCCCACGATCACAAACGGCTCGGCCCCCGTCGCGACCGCCTCGGGCAGGGGGGTATCCGGCGATTCATGGGATAGATCCTCCTCGCAGGCGAAGAACCGCAGGAACGGGCGGCGCTGTCGGGTGACATGGTCGCGGATCGTCCCCCGCAGCATCGGATAGCGCGCTTCGAGGGCATCCAGCACCGAGCGTTGGGTGACGGAACCTTCAACGTCGAGCTCTACCTCGCCGTCGATGCGCGCCAGCGTCCGCAAGTGTTGCGGCAGCACGACTCGAATCATTGTTCATCCCTCGAAGCCTACAGCGTCTGAACCTCTACGGATAAGACCGCCGGCAGGTCGCGAACGATCGGCGCCCAGCTCGCTCCGGCATCGGCGGACGCATACACCTGTCCACCGGTGGTCCCGAAGTACAGGCCGCAGGGTTCGAGCGAATCGACGGCCATCGCGTCGCGCAACACGTTCACGTAGCAATCCCGCTGCGGCAGGCCCTTCGTAAGCGGCTCCCATTCGTTCCCGCCTGTCCGGCTTCGATAGACGCGCAGCTTCCCCTCGGGCGGATAATGCTCCGAATCGCTCTTGATGGGGACGACGTAGATCGTCTCGGGCTCGTGCGCGTGCACATCGATCGCGAAGCCGAAGTCCGTCGGCAAGTTTCCACTGATCTCGTGCCACGACTCGCCTGCGGAGTCGCTGCGCAACACATCCCAGTGCTTCTGCATGAAGAGCACGTTCGGCCGGGACGGGTGCATCGCGACGCGGTGCACGCAGTGGCCGACGTCGGCGTCCGGGTCCGGCAATTCATACTTCGACTTGAGGCCGTTGTTAATTGCCCGCCATGTCTTGCCGCCGTCATCAGTTCGAAAGGCGCCGGCGGCCGAGATGGCAATGTAGATCCGCTGAGGGTTGGTCCGGTCCAGCAGGATAGTGTGGAGACACATGCCGCCGGCGCCCGGCTGCCAGAGGTTGCCCTTCACCTCGCGCAGTCCGGCCACTTCCCGCCAGGTTTGCCCTCCGTCGGTTGAACGGAACAAGGCTGCATCCTCGACACCGGCGTAGACCATGTCCGGATCGGTCAACGAAGGCTCGAGATGCCAGACGCGCTTGAATTCCCACGGTCGTTGCGTGCCGTCGTACCACTGATGCGTCGTGAGAGGCCTACCGGTTTCGGCGGACGTATCGTAGAGAAACATGTTGCTCTCGCCCTTCGGCATGCCATCCACCCCCATGAGATCTTCGGGTTTGGTCCCAGGGGCATTCCACGTTTTTCCTCCGTCGTCCGAGCGTTGAATAACCTGTCCGAACCAGCCGCTGGTCTGCGACGCATAAAGCCGATTCGGATCTGCCGGTGAGCCTTTGACGTGATAGATCTCCCACCCGCCGAACTGCGGACCGCTGACTTCCCAGTTCTTGCGTTTGCCATCCGACCTGAGAATGAACGCGCCTTTCTTCGTGCCAACCAGAACTCGTATCTTGCTCATCGCTTGCTTCCTCCCCCGTTTTCGTACCGATCATGATGGCGAACCCAATCCATCGTGGAATCAGGATTCTCATCTCTCCCTTTGGGAACCAGATCCAGCCAGTTATACGCGCAAATCAAGATGTCGAGCCCACGGGCATAGGTTGAATACGTGTGGAACACCTCATTGTTTCGCCGATAGAAGAAACTCGCCCCCGGCATTTCGTCATTCAGGTACGGACCGTCGGCGTAATTATAGAAGGCGTGCCCCGCACGTTCGTCTGCCTCGGTGAACGAGACCCCAAAATCAAAGTTGAAGTCGCATCCGTATGAAGACACCCATTTGAAGATCCAGCCCATGCGCTTCTTGAATTGTTCGATCTTGGAAAGCGGGGCGCGCGAGACAACTATGAAAGCCACATCGCGGTGGGCCAGATGAATCGGGATGCCCTGAAAGCCGTCAGCGCAATACGAACAACCCTTACAGCCCTGGTCCCAGTCGGGGCCGAGCATGAAATGGTAAATAGCCAGTTGCGATTTCCCATCAAACAGGTCCACTAACGTGTGCTTGCACGTTGTGCCATCGAAAGAATAGGTTTTATCTATGCGTCGCCAGGGCAGGGCCCGAATTTGAGCCGTCATCTGATCTCTGAGTCGGGTGAACTCCTTTTCTTTGACGAGTAGCTCTCTGCGGGCCTTCAATTATTCTTCTTGTGAAACCACGTTGTTTTGCATGTCGGCCTCCAAGGTATAGAGGGATTACTCGGTCCGGTTCTCAATGAAGGATGGTGAGCCATACGCTCTTGCCTCAGTTCTCCGGAAGTCCCGGGATCTCGATAACCGGCCGCACTTCCACGGTTCCCTTGCGCGCCATGGGGATCCGCGCCGCGATGTCGAGCGCGTCGTCGAGATTTTTGACGTCGATCAGGAAATAGCCGCCCAGTTGCTCGCGCGTTTCGGCGAACGGACCGTCGGTCACCGGCCATTTGCCGTCTCGCACGCGGACGCTGGTGGCCATCGAGGTGGGGTGGAGCGGATTTGCGGCGAGATATTGGCCGTTCAGGTGGAGCTGATGCGCAAGCTGCGTGGACTCTATGTAGCAGTCCTGCCGCTCAGCCTCGCTCAAGGCTTGTTCGTCATGGTAGATGAGCAGCATGTATTTCATGCGCCTGCCTCCTCTGGTCGCTCGGAAAGGAGCATATGGCGTATGGCTGCTGGCACAAACGAGAGATCCACTGACTATCCGCATCCGCGCAAGCAGTCATCCGCTATCGGCTACCTCACCAGATAGTCGTTCGGGAAGACCAAAATCGACATGGCCTTTCTAAGGCGTAACGGGTAGGAGGAACAGCACCTTACTCCTTGACTTCCCATTCAGGGTTCCACTCGATCTCCCAAAGGTGGCCGTCCAAATCCTGGAAATATCCCGAGTATCCTCCCCAGAAGCGGTCGTGGGGAGGGTCGGTGATTCTGGCTCCGGCCCGTTCCGCTTGCCTCATGACCGCATCGACTTCCTGCTCGGTTTTGACGATGTGGCCGATAGAGAATTCCGAAGGGCTTGACGGACCCACGGAGACCTTGGCGTCTTTAGCCAGAGCAGCTTTGGGATACAGAGCTAGGATCAAATCGTCGTTCATCTTGAAAAAGACCACGGCGCCATCCTCAAACTCCGTCCCGATGATCCCTTCGGTCGGCAAATCCAACCCGTCGCGGTAAAAGGCGAAAGACTTCTCCAAATCGCTCACGCCCAATGTAATGATCTTGATTCGTGGCTTCATAGGCCTTTCCTCATGGCGAACCTAGACCTTGAGCGCATCTGGTCACTCTTGCAGCTCGCTTAGCCGACGCTTGAGAAACCGCTGCTCCGGCTCCTGCCGGGTAAGGCCGAGCGCTCGCTCGTATGAGGCACGGGCGTCTGACAACCGGCCCAGTCGACGGCAAAGGTCGGCTCGCGCTGAGTGCGCCAGGTGATAGTTTCCTAGATCGCCGCGATGGAGAATCGCGTCGATGAGGGGAAGCCCCGCCGACGGGCCGTCGCGCATCGCCACCGCGACCGCGCGGTTCAGCTCGACCACCGGCGACGGCTCGGCGGTCCACAAGACGTCGTAGAGCGCGACGATCTGGGCCCAGTCGGTCGCAGCGGAGGTGGGCGCTTGCGAATGCACGGCTGCTATTGCCGCTTGAAGCGTGTAGGGGCCGACACGGCCCGATGACAGCGCCCGCTCCACCAGCGAAATCCCCTCTGTGATTGGATCTCGATTCCACAGCGAGCGATCTTGGTCCTCGAGGAGAATCAGATCGCCCGTAGCCGAAGTCCGTGCGGCACGCCTCGAGTCGTGCAGCAACATCAGCGCTAAGAGCCCCACCGCTTCAGGCTCAGGAAGCAAAGCGATGAGCCAGCGCCCCAGACGGATGGCTTCACCCGAGAGATCGTGTCGCGTGAGCGACCCGCCCGATGACGCAGAGTAGCCCTCATTGAACACGAGATAGATGACCCGGAGCACGGCATCCAGGCGATCCGGCAGATCCTTTTCTGAAGGGACCACGTAGGGGATGCGCGTCTCGCGGATCTTGGCCTTGGCACGAACGATCCGTTGCGCAATCGTCGCCGGCTTCGCGAGGAAGGCGCGAGCGATCTCCTCGGTCGTGAGGCCGCAGACTTCGCGCAGGGTCATCGCGACTTGCGCCTCCTGCGAGAGGGCCGGATGGCAACAGGTGAAGATCAACCGTGGCCGGTCGTCCTCGACGCTCTCCTCGTCCCATTCCTCCGCGTCACCCGTCGTGCATTCCAGTTGCTTGGCCAGCTCAGTCAGCGACGCGTCGAACCGGGCGCGCCGCCGCATGCCGTCGATCGCTTTGAAGCGGCCGGTCGACACGAGCCACGCCCGCGGATTGGCGGGCACGCCGTCCCGCGACCATTGCTCGACCGCTCCGGCGAAGGATTCATGCAGGGCCTCCTCGGCGGCATCGAAGTCGCCCAGGAGGCGGATCAGCGTGGCAAGAACTTGGCGGGACTCCGTGCGGTACACCGCATCCACCGACTCGCGCACCCGGTTGGCCGTATCACCGCTCATCGAGGGAGTCTCTCTTGAATTGAGCTGGCTCCAAAGAACCGTGGAGATGGCGTTCCTTCTTGTCAGAAGCGAGAGGCGGTCAATTGAACGTCCGCGCGGGCCCAGGCTTTGAGAAATCGTTGCTCGACGGAGGAGGCCTCTTCCTTTTTCCCCTGCGCGCGCAAGCTCTCTTTCAAGCCGAACAGCGCCCACCCGTTCTCCGGATGTTGCCTGAGGTCCTCCCGATAGACCTGTTCCGCGTCCGCCGGCCGCCCGGCCGCCAACAGCACGGCGCCCAAGGAATGGCGGACGGGATAGTGCCACAGAGGCGGCTCGTAGTAGCGAAGCCGGTCCTCGCGGGCGGCCGCGGTGCGCAGATGCGTCAAGGCCTCGTCCAGCTTTGCTTGCCGCGCGGCGACTTCTCCAGCCAGGACCTCTCTCGCGATGCGCGCCAGATCTGCAACAGACGCCACGCCGACCGTCCGGTCCTCCGGCAACATGTTCGCCAACTCCGTCAGCCGTTGCTGCTCGATCACGGCCTGATCGAAACGTCCCAGCGCCGCCAACGAGAGGCCGCGAGCGTAGTGCCAGATCGCGGTCGTGTAGAGCAACCCCCGGGGCGGCTGCGGAATCTCCGCCACCTCCCGCCACTTGCCGAATCGCGTTAGGGCGAACAGCAGCGTCGGTGTAAATTCCTCCATCGCCGGTTCCGCTGCGGCCTTCTCCCACGGAACGATGGTCATCAGATCCCGCGCCGCCTGAATCGCCTCCCGGCTGCGTCCTTCCATCGTCAACGCGGACCAGAGAAAGTGTACGTTGTGAGGATAATACCCCGATGGGTAGATCCCATTGAGCTTCCGATGCTCCAGAAAATCATGGTCCACCGCCGCCGCATGGACGTTGCGTTCAACAGCCTCCCGATATCGCCCCAGCCGCAGATAGATATGGCCCGGCATGTGGACCAAATGTCCTGCTCCGGGAACCAATCCGGGCAAGCGGTCCGCGCAGGGGAGGGCTCGTTCAGGGTGAGGAGACGCTTCCACGGTATGGATGTAGTAATGACAGGCGCCCGGATGATCCGGATTGAGCTTCAACACCCGCTCGAGCACGACCTCGATCTCGCTCGCGCGTCCCTTGGGCGTACCGTCCGGCGTCCAGAAGTCCCACGGCTGCAAGACCATCAGCGACTCGGCGTAGAGGGTGCCTGCATCCGGATCGTCAGAGAAGCGCTTCCACACATCCTCCATCGCCCGCGCATAGGCTTCATCACGATCGCGGCGTCCGGAGTCTGGTGCGGCCGAATACCGGGTGGCAAGCGCTTCGATATAGGCACGCTCTGACGGACTGGCGCCGGTCGCCAAGCTCTTCGCTCGTTGAACGGCCTCGAATGCGCGCCGCTCCTCGGCCGGCCCCATGGGTGCGTTGATGTTCGGCCCGAGGGCCAAGGCAATTCCCCACCAGGCCATGGCCGCCTTATCGTCGTATCGCAGCGCCGCCTCGAAGGAATTGATCGCCTCCTCATGATTGAACGCATAGACCAATCGTAATCCCTGGTCGAAATAGCGCTGCGTGTTGGGATGACGCGTCGTGATGGGATGGTGCAGAGTCCCGAGATTCTCGTAGAGCGGGACACCATCCGAAGGTCCTTCTGTGGGTTCGGAGGAATACGCCGCTGTGATACCGGATACAAGGGCAAGCGTCATCAAGGCGATCCCGCAGTACCTGCTCAAGGCCCACGCCTCACTTTCTACTCTCTATTCTGCTTGTTTGATCCGTCACGTTGTCATTGGGGATGCTGGCAGATCGGTCTTGGACGTCGGTGCTCATCCGGGTGCGTTCCTCCTCTCTCCGTTCCCTCCCGTGACCTCGAGCGACCTCACGCGTCGAACTGCTCGGCTGTCTCACTCACTGTTCAGAACCCGGTCACGCAACTCTGGCATGGCCGGTCGTCTCGGGCCCGTCGGTTTCTCTCGTCGATTGGATCGAAGCGCCGCTCGCCACGCTCTCCTCGACGCACTGAGCCTCCAGGTCCGGTCGTTCGAGACTTCGGCTCATCACCTCAACCGCGGAGGATCCGCTCATGGCAGCTCGCGTCTCCCGCATGCGCAGCCACCACTGGACCCATCGAACAGAGAGGTAAACGAGGCAGACTATACCTAGGACATAGGACCAAAATGCCAGATAGAGCGCCAAGAGCACGGTGCCCATCCCGGATCGACCGGTTGCGTGCTGTGCAAAGAGCCTGAGCCCGGCGCTTGAGACAAAGAAGATGCCCGCACTTCCAGGGACCCATTCCATCCCCTTGAAGCCTCCAGTCCCTCGTGAGTTGCGCTTCATACGACCACCGGTGTGCCTGGTCCTCTGGTGAGGAGGTGAATTCTCTGTCGTGACAACTTGGACCGCTAGCCGCGGGTCATCAGCTCGAGAATGTGCCCGTTCGGGTCGCGAAAGTAGACCCCTCTGCCTCCATTCCAGGAATTCAACTCCCGGTTCTCCAGATTCCACGGGTCGCCGCCGTAGGCGATTCCGGCTCCTTGCACACGCCCGAGAATCGCGTCGAACTCCTCGTCATTCACCTTGAATGCGTAGTGATGGACTTCGAAACGCTCCACATCGTCATGGAAGTCGAGTGTAAGCGTCTCATTGACCCGCACGGGCGCGAAATACCCCACCGCACGTTCATCGAACGACAGGCCGAACATCTTCGCGAAGAACTTTGCCGCTTCGACTTTGTCCCGTGCCGGCACGACGGTGTGATTGAGTACAATCGTCATGGAGATCCTCGGGGCAACGCTCCAATCAACCGGTCTGCGCCTCCGACCCCAACACCTCCCGCATGACGCTCGCCAAGTCACGCAGTGCGCGCTCGCCGTCTCCCGCGAACGCAGACCCGTGCATGAGCGCCAATCGTGTTGGTTGCAGATCGGCCAGCCCGTTCAGGATCGATTCAGTCAACGGCGTATAGGGATAGGCGTTCGCGAAGGGCCCTTTCTGGCCTTCGATCAACGCCCGCCTCGCACGCTCAACCACATCCGACTCTGTCAATGGCTCCACGTCTCCTTCGTGCGTGAACAGATCCGAGCACAGCAGCGTACGCGTGACTTCTTCGAACAGGAGGCCCGCTTCCCAGTTATGCGGCACATGAGGCGTCCGGCGGAACCGAAACCGGTACCGGCCGGTCTTCAAAATTTCTTCTTGCGCCAGCACGCGCGCCTGACGACGAGAGAAATCATTCACGCTCACCAGCGCCCCGACCAGGCCGCACACGGGTTCCGCGTGAGGAGCCAGGCCAAGCCATTCATTCAGCGCCCCGCATTCATCCGCTTCGAAATGACTGAAGGAGATCCATCGGAGCGTCGAAGGATTGATAATGTGCGCGACTGCGTCCCTCACGAGCGGGAACATCTGCTTCATGCCCGTGTGAAACAGCAACGGCTCTTCGTCCTTAATGAGGAAATGGTTGAATCGAAGATTGAACTCCGGGACATAGATCGAAATCGAGTACAGATCCTGGGCGATCTCCGCCACTCTGGCTGTGTCCGTCATCATATCTCCAGCCCTTTCTGGGATGGCCGACCCATACCTCCGTCTCCCGCAGCCCCTTCACATGGACACGGTTTGGTACCCCATCCTCTCCTTCAGGTGTCGGATCTGCTCCACCGCCTTGGCCTTTTGTTCCGGCCTCAGGGTGGCATGAAAGTCGGCCAACTTCGCGATGACCTGCGGGGCGACCTGGCGCTGGAGTTCCTGGCGCCGCTCGAGAATCTGAAGCACCTTGGCTTGATCCAGCCGGTCAGCCTGTATCTGCGCCACCGCGTCATCGAACAGCATCTGCATGTCTTTGCTGAGCCGACCCCGTGCGGCGAGCATCTCCTGCTTCACAGCCTCCAGTTTGGCGATTTGCTGTTCGTCAAGGTCCAAGTGCTTCGCGATGCGCTTGGTCACCCATTCGGCCCGTTCCTCAGGACTCGGGTGCCGGGCACACCCCGTGAGTGTCAGTGTTCCCATAATCAGCATCGCGCTGGTAAGGGCAAGTATGATCTTCATGGTTCCTCCCTCCTTAATTGAACTCAGAGTTCCGTCGCAGCGCTCATTTCCCGGTCGCCTCACGATCGTCAAAAAACCAATCGCGCATTCGCTGCAGTCTGTTGCTTGGCGGGCCCTGAGACCCCTCCTTGGTTCGCAAGCCCTTTCTGCGATCGTCCCGCTTCGAGGCGCTGAACGACGAGGACCTTCAGCGCCCGGCTCTGACTCGTGTTCGTGATGACCTCGTTCTGCTTCGGATGCAACGCGACGGCAGTGCCGGAGGACAAAACAACGGGCGGCTTGCCATCCACTTTCATGGCTCCCGTGCCCTCCAGGACATAGATGACCTCTTCGCCGGAATGCAGAGCCCGCCTGTACGCCCTCCCAGGGGCCAGCTCGAAGGTCGTGATCTGCCACTCCTTACCCTCGACGGCAGCCTCGTCTTCCTTCGAGAGCGTCGTCACACGCGGCTCGGTGGGTTGGATTTCCACGCCCCGATCTGCGGCCACCGCAAGCGGGAGGCCGCCCACCGCGAGGAAGAGGAGCGTCGCCATTACCGTTCCCATATCGTCCTCCGTACATGAACCTTACGCAAGGCTACTTCTCCGTGCGTTGCCGTCTGCGGGCAGGTCATCGCCTTCCATTAGCTCTGCGGCGATCATCGACCAGGCTGAGCTCCCTTGAGCTCTCTCGCACGTCCCCACCCTTCCCCTCCCCCATACCTTGTGGGAGGGCTGGGAGGGGGCATACCGATTCTGGAGGATGACCGAATCCACGACGTCGCCGCACTGCACACAACGCCTGGCCAGGAAATCGAGGCCCTGATAGGGCACCATCAGGCCGTCACAGCGCGAGCAATGTGCGGCGCCGAGGATGTCCTTCCGTCCGGTGGCATTGAACTCTTTCGGAGCACCTGTTTGAAATCCGACTGCCATCATCCTGCTCGTTAGAAAATAGTCACGTTCTGGCCTTGTCCTCCAGGCTGTCCATGGCAAGGACAAGGCCCACCAGCACGAGTGGGATCCAATACGACGCGAACACAATCAGCCAGGACATGGGCTCAAACCCTCCAACGGATCCCGTAGCTTGATCGACATCATCCTCAAGAAGCCTCGATGCGGCGGTTGGAGGGCATAGACCGTTCCAATCGACGTGATGGACTCACGCCACCTTGCAAGTGCTGGACAGACGAGGAGTTGTTGCTCTGATGGGACGGGCTTTGGTGTTGAGATGGAAATGCGGTGACGAGGTACTCGCGCCGATGGAACGGCACGCTGCCGAGAGTTCGGCGCTATTGTGGGCGGGAGATCCCCAGTTTCTGCATCTTGGACTGGAGTGTCGTCCGTTTCATCCCGAGCTTCACGGCGGCGCCCGAGACCCCACCGATAACCCAGTTCGTCTCACGGAGGGTCCGCAGGATATGGTCTCGTTCCACCTCCTCGAGCGTCGTCGCCGATCCGTTCGCGCTGCCGGCAGCGCGTTTCAATTCGGCGAGCGGGACGAAGAGGTCGGTCCCGGATGTCAGGATCACAGCCCGCTCGATGAAGTTTTCAAGCTCCCTGACGTTGCCGGGCCACGGGTAGGCCTGCAAGGCCTTCATGGCCTCGGCGGGGATGGTCTCGATCCGCTTCTTCATCCGCAAGGCGAATTTCTGGACGAAGTGGCGGACGAGCAGCGGAATATCCTCGGCGCGCTCCCGCAGAGGCGGCACGGTGATTGGAAACACCTTGAGGCGATAATATAGGTCGCTGCGGAATTTCTGCTGCTCGACCATGTGGCCCAAATCGCGATTCGTCGCGGCAACGACCCGGACGTTCACACGGATGGTCCGCGTACTGCCCAAGCGTTCGAACTCCTGCTCCTGCAGCACCCGCAGGAGCTTCACCTGAAGCTCCAAGGGAATTTCTCCGACCTCGTCCAGGAAGAGAGTCCCTCCATCTGCCAACTCGAACCGCCCGATCTTGGTCGCGATGGCGCCGGTGAAGGCTCCTTTTTCGTGGCCAAAAAGCTCACTTTCGAGCAGGCCGGTCGGAATCGCGGCGCAGTTCAGCTTGACGAAGGTCCGCTCCCGGCGATCGCTGAGATTGTGAAGGGCTCGCGCGACCAATTCCTTCCCGCTGCCGGTTTCGCCCAGAATGAGGACCGTGGAATCCGTCGCGGCGACCGTCTGAATTTCCTTGAGAACACGCTTGAGAGCCCGGCTTTCGCCCACGATTTCTTCGAAGTTGTATTCCGTCTGGATCTCTTCTTCGAGATAGAGTTTCTCCTCGGTCACCTTGTCTCTGAGTTGAGCGATCTGCTTGTAGGCCAACGCATTCTCGACCGCGATGGCGATCTGCTTGGCGACCTGACCGAGGAGTTCGACGTCTTCCAGGCTGAACCCGTCGTCTGTCCGGCGCCCGACATTGAGTGCGCCCAGAGTTCGGCTGTGAGACAGGAGCGGAATGGAGCAGAAGGATTTCACACCGCAGTCGAGGAGCTTCTGTGCGATGGGCGAAGACTCCGCCATTGCCTTCAGATCCCGCTCCCCAAACACGGCGGGCTGGCCGGTTGTAATCGCCTGGCATGAGGGAGACTTGGTACTCTCCTCAATCCGTCCCTCCTCGATAAAGCTTTCGTTCCTTTCGAAATCCAGCACGTGGATACGCCACTGGCCGGTCACAGCATCGCAGAGCAGCAGGCTGGAGCCATCGTGCTGGATGACCCTTCGCAAGCAAGTACTGACGGCCGTGAAGAGGACGTCAAGGTCCAAATGAGCCACGACGGCGTTGTTGACCTCCAGTAGGAGCCGCTGGCGATCTCGTTCCCGGGTCAATTGCTCCTGATAGGCTCGCGCGGTTTCCGAATTGAGCGCGTTGTCCAGCGCGACCGCCACCTGCTTAGCCACCTGCTGCAAGAAGGCGACCTCGGATTCCTGATAGACACGGGGCAGAAGGCTTCCGAACGCCATGGTGCCGAGCCGGCGCTGCGCGGTCGTGAGCGGGACCACGCAGAACGAGCGCACGCCGTTCTCGCGAAACGTGGCCATCAAACTCGGAAATCGCTCTTCTTTCTCCACATCATCGACGGCCAACGGCAGTTGCGTCTTCCATACCAACCCGCTTGGCGATTCGTCCACCGCTATCTCCATCCCCGGCATGATCGTGGAGGGGACAGAGGCGAGGAACATCCAGAGGCGCATGACCTTGCGCTCAGGCTCATGCAAGAGCACACCGATGAAGTCGAAGGGAACGATATTCGGAAGTCTTTTGGCCAGATCTTCCAGCAACAGAGTCAGGTCACGATGCGACGCAATCGATTCCGTCACCTCCAGCAGGAGCCGAAGGCGGTCCCGTTCGCGTGCCAGTTGGTGTTGCGAGGCCAGAGAAGTCTCGTAGTTGAGGGCGTTATCCACCGCGACCGCCACCTGGTTCGCGACCTGCTGCATGAAACTCAGCTCCTGTTCTCCATAGGCTCTCCTCTGCAGACTCCCGAATCCCATGGCCCCCAAACGGCGGAGCGCCGTGGTCAAAGGCAGCACGCAGAAGGATTGCACGCCGTTCTCACGCAACATCGGAATCAGTGTAGGAAAACGGTGTTCGTCGGCAATGTCCTCGACCATCAAGGGTTGCTGAGTTTTCCACACCAGCCCCCCCGGAGACTCATCCACCGGCAATTCCAGTCCGGGACTAATGGTGCAGGGTTCCGGCGCCACCAAGAACTGGAGCCGCATCACCTCGCGGGCGGGATCATGCAAGACGACATTGATATAGTCGAACGGGACTATGCGAGGCAGTCGATGGGCGAGATCTTGAAACAGCTCGCTAAGGTCGCGATGCGCGGAGATTGCTTCCGCAACCTCAAGCAGCGCTTGGTACCGTTCTGCGAGAGTCTCACATGGAGATACGGCTTGCCCATCCATAGGCCATTAGTATGGCCGATTGCCTATGACTGCTCAAGAGGGGCCCCGGGCCTGTCGGAGAAGCAGCTTCAGTAGGACGCGACTTCGCGTGAGGCCACTGGCACAGAGATCGGTAGGCCTCATGGGATCGTCTGATTACGCACGGCGAAGCTCCGATCATCACGATTTCGCGTCAAGGTTGTGCTTGAAGCCCGTCTTCTTATGGGTCCCGTCGCAGAACGGCTTGTTCGCCGACTGCCCGCATCGGCAAAGCCAGGCCTCGTTTCCTTCCACTGCGATCTGCCGCCCGCCCTGCGTTACGATCTTGAACGGTCCCTTGACGTAATACGGTCCGTCGTTCTTGGGGGTGATAATGACGTCGCTCATGTTCTCCTCCTCGGTTCGTTTCGTCAGCGTGAAGACCCTGCCGTGATCGCTGCCGCATCTGAGCCGATGATACTCAACGATTTCCCTTCTGCTGAGCGAGATACCGGTACATCCCTTCGACATTCTCCGGAAACCAGTCGGCGTACCGCTGCCACTGCTCATACTTGGGAAGCTGAACGGCCTTTTTCGCTTCTTCGACGCTCGCGCCCTTCTGAACTTGCTCATACACGGAGGCCCTGAGATCCTCTAGATAGCCGCGAAACATCCGCACGTGTTCCTTCTTGCCGATCTTGCCGTGCCCCGGCACGAGTGTATCGAAATCCAATTGTTCAACTTGCTTGAGCGAGTCGATCCATTCGTCCGGATAGCCGTCCGGCAGAGCCCGATAGGCGACCGTCTCGACCGGAATGAAGTCCACGGCAAAGAGGAGTCGCTCCTGCGGAAGCAAAATGACCAGACTGTTGTCCGAATGATTTCTGCCGGTATAGATCAGTTCGATGTGCTTGCCCCCGAGATCGATAGACATTCGATCACTGAACGTCAAATCGGGGACGGGGGTCTGAGGATCCGCTGCTTGGAGAATCTTCTGCCTCGCGGCAGCATGACTGACGAAGAGACCCGAATCGGCGAACACGCTGCCACCGGCGATGTGATCATTATGGTGGTGGCTATAGATCACATAGCGGATGGGCTGAGCGGTCAGCTTGGCGATCTCGGCTTTCAGCCAAGCCGCTGCGTCAGGACTGATCGGATCGGTGACGATCGCGCCCTTCGGCGTGGTGATGAATATGGACTGATGAAACTTGTGCCTGAACAGGTACACGTCGTCGGCCAGCTTCGTGATTTCATTATCGGATCGCGACTGTTGGGCAGACGCCACGGAATCCTCGACCAGCAGACACCCGACAATGAGCAAGAGCGGGTACCACTTCGAGAGATACATCGGCGCGCCTCCTTCGAATGGCCTAGAATGGCCTACAATCTGAGGGGTTTGATCGGTGACAACACGGCCTGAGGGTTATTCTTCCAGAGGGAATCATTCGCATCCACGTACAGCTCGACTTCGTTCCCGTCCGGGTCGCGCAGGTACAGGCTTTGACTCACGGTGTGATCGCTCATGCCGTCGATGGTGACGCCGGCCTGTTCTACTTCCTTCTTCGCCGCACGCAATTCGTCGAGGCTCTCGCCCACCTTGATGCCGATGTGATAGAGGCCGCGTCGCCGCCCAGGCGGCGGACCCGGCGCGTCGCCAACTTGGATGAGCAACAACTCGTGATGGGTCCGACCGGAGGTGAGCGCGGCAGCCGCCCCGCCGAAGATGCGGCCCACTTCTATGAATCCCAACAGGTCACGATAGAAGGAGAGTGACCGTTCGAGATCCTTTACATAGAAGACCACGTGACCGAGATAATGCGCTTTCATGACGTTATCCTTTGAACGTGATGCCCGCCTTCTGTACCTCTTGATAGGGGAGGAGCCAGACAAGCGATTCGTCGCTGAGATCGCCCACCTGGATGCGATTGCCCCAGGGATCTCGGAAGTCGCAGCGAAAGCCGGGCTGCATCTTCAATTTGTACCTCTTGGTCAGCTTGCGTCGGACCTCTTTGATCTGCCGTTCGTCGCGGACCATCAACCCGAAGTGTTTCACGCGATCCGGTTGGAGCTTCTCGACTTCGAAGATGGCCATGAACTGATGCTCACCGAGCTTGCACCACGCGGCCCCTTCGCCGCCGCGCAGCATTTTGAGGCCGAACACGTCCGAATAGAACTCGACCGCCTTTTTCGCGTCGGTGACTTCGATCACGACATGGTTGCAGCCGTAGACTTGGACCGCCATCACTCACCTCCAGCGCGGTATCGACGCGACTTACGACAAATGCCCCATCTTGCCGGCCTGATAGTCGTGCACGGCCTGAATCAGCTCCTCGCGGGTATTCATGACGAAGGGACCGTACCGGGCGATCGGCTCATGAATCGGCGCGCCGCTCATGACCAAAAGCCGGGACTCCTCGTGCGCTTCGATCGTGACCTGAGTGCCGCAGCGCTTCAAGACGATCAGTTCCGCTTCCCCGGCCTCGCGTGATCCGTTCACCGACGCTCGGCCCTGTACCACAAATATCGAAGTGTTGTGCCCATCCGGCAAGGTCAGCGACACATGGTGTCCTGCCCGTACCTTGAGGTCGTAGAGCTGGATCGGAGTAAACGTATGGGCCGGACCCTTCTGTCCGCGAAACTCACCCGCGATCACGCGCGCATGACCGGCTCCGTCCTCAACGACAACCATCGGGATATCCTTGCTCAGGAGCGTCTGATAGCCGGGCTTCGACATTTTGAAAGCCCTCGGCAGATTCACCCACAGTTGGATGGCGTGCAACGTGCCGCCTCGCTTGGCCCATTCCCGCTCGTGCAACTCCTCATGGACGACGCCTGACGCCGCCGTCATCCATTGCACATCGCCGGCTCCGATGACGCCGGCATTGCCGGCGGAGTCTCGATGGGCCACCAGGCCTTCGTAGACGATGGTGACCGTTTCAAACCCTCGATGGGGATGTTCCCCTATACCTCGCGGTCGGTCGGTCGGGGGAAAATATTCCGGCCCCGCGTAATCCAGAAGCAGGAACGGGCTGACCTCGCGGTCAAGCTCATTGCTCGGAAACAGGTCCCGCACGGGGAACCCGTCGCCGACCATGTGGGTCGATCCGGGCTGATAGACGCCGACGACTTCCTTCATGATTGCAGTGTCCGTTGCCATGATGACCCCCTTCCTCACACCATCCCACGCAAGGCTTCCGAAAGGGTGACGGTCCCCCGCACAAGCTTCTCGGGATATTCGTACCTGATCGTGCCTTTAGCAAAGGACGCGTACATCTCCTCGAAGAGCTTCGCCGCTTCGTCCGAGAAGCCGAGCGATGTGAACGTCGGTACGACCGCACTTAGCGGTGCCTGTTGCGCTGTGACTGTGCGTCCGAGGATCTGACTCAGGGTCGCTGCGACTTGTTCGGGACTGTAATCCTCAGGTCCCGCCAGCTCGACGATTTGCTTCCCGCGACCACCGGCGACCAGCCGCTCCGCTCCAATCCGTCCGATGTCCCTGGTGGAGATCATAGGCATCTTGGTCGAAGGCGCGATGAACATCGGCAGTACGCCTTGCAACTTTGCCGAGCCAAGCACGGGAGCCCAGTTGTCCATGAAGTAGCAGGGACGAAGGATCGTCAGGTTCTTCGCCACCGATCCAAGCTTCTGCTCGCCATAGCGAGGAGCGCGGATAGGACCAGTCCCTTCCGGAATGTGGCCACCGACCGACGACAGGAACACCACATGAGGAACACCGCTGGCGCTCACAGCTTCTGCGGCCTGATCCATCGTGCGCCGCTGTTCCTCCAACCATGACTGCGCCGTATAGTTGGGCGGGACCAACAGATAGACGCCCTCCGCACCCTCCAACGCCTTCGCCATCGCGGCGCGGTCTTGATAAGTCGCGACCGCCACCTCCGCTCCCTTGGCCTTCCACTGCGCGCCCTTGTCAGCCGAGCGAACAATCACCCGGACTGGTTGTTTTCGGCTCAGTAACGTCTCCGCCACAACGGAACCGGTATGGCCTGTAGCGCCGACGACCGCAAACATGGCTCTTCTCCTTTCGTAGCGAGATCACCGAGGCATCCGATCCGCAATCATCTGATCGACGGACCATCGGCCTGCGCCGGTCACGATCAGGGCAAGGGCGATCCCGATCACAAGCAAATGGTACTCGTAGCCTTCACCGGTCTGCTTGCCGAACCAGTTCATGAAAAAGCCGTTGGGAAGGTGCACCAAGGCGATGGCGCCCAACATGATGATTCCGATGCTCGCGGCCGAGAAGCGGGTCAACAATCCAGCCAGCAATCCCAGGCTACCGAAGAACTCGCCGATGATGATAAGGAACGCGATCAGCCAGGGCAGATGCATCGTCTCCGTGAAGAACCCCAAGGTGCCGGAGAATCCGAACCCCCCGTACCAGCCCAGCAGTTTCTGGGCTCCATGCGGAAACATGACCAATCCCAGCGTGAGACGCAGAACCAGACCTACCCAATTATCATCCGTTGCGAACAATGCCTTCATAGGGCACCCCCTGTGATGGACCCACCCACTGCGAGACCGGCATCTCTACCACGGTCAGTCGCGAAACGATACTCCGCCCGACCCCAGTATGATAGTTCTAATTAGAACCAAGTCAAGTGGTAAGTTCTTGAGCCGGTTCGTGACACGAGTCTTGGAGCGAAATCAAACGGTTGGGAGGCGAGGGAAGATGCGTTCAAGGAGTCTTGGCTTCAACTCCTCGTCATTCCGAGGTCCTGTTTCCTTTCATTCGCCTCCGCGGCCGGCGTCGCATCCCGCCCAATCAAATATAGGGGGAATAGGCTGGCCCGTTGGTCTCACGTGCTCGCGCAACGCGCACGCGGGAACAATCGAATTGTGATCAAAGCGGGCCGTGCTCGTTGAACGCGCGCAGTTGTAGACTAATCGGGCCACCTTCTACAAGATGGAAACTCTTCACGCGAATACCTCGCTCCTCCGGTCAAGCCCGCGCAGCCTGAAAGCATCATTAATGGTAAGCGGATTAGACGGCTGGTCTCCGGGCCAGCGCCACCAGCAAGAATTTTCCGTCGCCTTAGTGGGTAGTGAGAAACCAGCAACCTTCTGCAGGGAGCCACAACGAGGCTACCATGCTCACCAGCTAAGTCACATTGATGCTGCTATCGCAGGATTCCTTGAGTTGACACCTAACGCTAGCGAATCGTAGCTTGGCCAAACATTTTTCGTCGAAATCACCTGCAAGGAGAATATCGTCATTTCTCTTTAACAAGATAATAAAAGGGACTAATGAACCCTCAATCATTCGATTAAGCCGACTTGCTGGCCGATGTAAATGATGATACGGAAGAAGCTGACTTCGACGCCATCCACGAAGGGGAGTAAGTCGTGAGCCCAGTGCCGGCGCGGCCGAAAATTTACCACATTACTCATGTAGACAACCTGGCTGCCATCCTTCGCGACGGTGTACTCCTGTCTGACGCTACGATGCTCGCACGGGGTGGGCCAAGCATGCCGATTGGAATGTCAGAGATCAAAAGACGGCGAGTGCAAGAGATTATGGTGCCATGTCATCACGGCACGATGGTGGGGGACTATGTCCCGTTCTATTTCTGTCCCCGATCTGTGATGTTGTATTTGATCTATCGAGCCAATCATCCTGACTTAAGTTATCGAGGTGGGCAGAATCCGATTGTCCATCTTGAAGCTGATATGCAGGAAGTTGTGGCATGGGCGGGCAGGGAATCTCGGAAGTGGGCCTTTAGCCTTTCTAATGCAGGATCTTATTACGTTGAAATCTGCGATCGGCTCGATCAGATTCACCTCATCAACTGGGATGCTGTGGCCGCAATCGACTTTCGCTCACAAGATATCAAGGAAGGCAAGCAGGCCGAGTTTCTCGTTCACGGATCATTTCCATGGGAACTAGTCCGACGGCTCGGGGTCTATTCCGCAGAAATTAAGGCACGAGCAGAAGCGAGCCTCGAGGATGGCAGCCACAAACCACCTGTTGAAATTCTACGCGATTGGTATTATTGAAGAGGAGCGGCTGCCATGATTGAGACCACCAGCGGCGACATTTTAGCCGCCGACGCGGAAGCGTTGGTGAATACGGTTAACTGTGTCGGCATTATGGGCCGAGGGATTGCCCTCCAATTCCGCAAAGCCTTCCCGGACAACTTCAAAGCCTATGAAACGGTGTGTAAGCGCCAGGGGCTACACCCTGGGCAGATGTTCGTTTATCAGACAGGACGACTCGCCAATCCAAAATACATCATCAACTTCCCAACAAAGCGGCATTGGAAGGGTAAGAGCCGACTGGTCGATATTGAGTCGGGGCTTAAGGCTCTCGTGACAGAAATTCTCCGGCTCGGCATTCGCTCTATCGCGATTCCGCCGCTCGGATGCGGGCAAGGTGGACTTGATTGGGCGGAGGTGCGGCCACGCATCGAGCGAGCCTTGTCGGCCGTTCCAGACGTACGCGTGTTGCTCTTTAGCCCCGCTGGTGCGCCCGCCTCTGCGGTTACGACCTCATCCCGGCCTGCACCAAAGATGACCGCCGCGCGAGCGGCATTGGTCGTACTGATGCAACGATACCTCGCGGGCCTGATGGATCCCTTTGTCAGTCTTCTGGAAGTCCACAAGCTCCTCTACTTTATGCAAGAAGGAGGAGAGTCATCCCTCAAACTTCGTTATGTAAAGGCTCCGTATGGCCCGTACGCGGAGAATCTTCGCCACCTTCTCATGAGCGTGGAAGGCTATTTGACTTCCGGCTATACAGACGGGATTGATGATCCGGAAAAACCGCTCGAACTTGTGCCTGGTGCAGTTGGCGACGCTGATCACTTCCTGGCAGGTCATCCGAACACACAGCGGCGCTTCGAGCGTGTCGCCGACCTTGTGAAAGGGTTCGAAACTCCTTTTGGCCTCGAGTTGTTATCGACCGTTCATTGGGTCGCAACTCGAGAAGGTGCAGAAACACAAGAAAAGGCTATCGCAGCTACATTTGAATGGAGCGAGCGTAAGCGCCGCTTCTCACACCAACAGATTACACTTGCATGGAATGTTCTCCATGACAAGGGGTGGTTATCCGCTAAACCCGCCGTGCGTTAGAGAAACCTTAAGGTGTAAGGGTTCCGCCCGTGCAGATGTCCCTGCCCGCCAGCCGCCGAATTGTGACATTCTGTGTCGTCTCATGCGGAGTCGTCAGCCATCCTGATGCTCCCGCCATTTAAAGCCCGTTCGACTTTGCGGCCAGCTTTTAGGACCTTTTCTTCCCTATTTCCTTTCCCTCGGGACTGGAAGGCGGGCGGAGGCGGGCCAGGCTTGAGCCGACATCGCCGGAGGAAGGGGGCACCCACCGAGCCTCAGTC
>CAZZPI010000001.1:10377-26559 GCA_964655865.1 uncultured Nitrospiraceae bacterium | reverse complement strand
TCACCATGACATCGACAGAGCGAGAGTCGAGAGCCTCGTGGGCACTGAAGAAATTCAACGACTGATCCAGATGCGTTCGAAATCGAGAGAGCTCTTTGCCGCAGCGCGTTCTCAGGGGATGACGACCCTTGTCCAGGATGGCATCCGGAAAGTGTTGAAAGGAGAAACGACTGTCCGCCACGTGAGAGGCGTGGCTCTGCGGTAACTCTCGAACCTTTGTCGGCGAGCATCGATAAATACGTTCCTGTTCTTGCTTTGCCCCACCGGGGGTGTCGGTCCGATGACCATTTCCTGATCGCCATACCACCCTTTGCCCATCCTTGTGAAACAAGCTCGCAAGATTCAGCCTCTGGATCCTCGCTAATACGCCCTCTGCTTACGGGAGAGAATCCGACCGTGCCGTCTTGAAACTGGAAATTGGAAGTGTGTGTGCGACAGGGACGAACATTGTCCATATCGGGCGTCCAATGAACTCGAATTTCACCTGGGCATAGAGCGATGAAAGCATTAAGAAACAGTGAGTTAGACGCGATTCCCAGCACCTGTTTGGCGGCATATCCTTTGCTCAAGTTTTAGCTGCTATGGTTGTAGCTATGCGCCAGGAATCCATTCTTATGTCACAGAACCAGGCGACCGGGGGGTTCACCCTGGTCGAAGTGATGATGGTCTCAGCAATTGTTGCCCTTACTGCCACCGTGGCCGTCCCCGCTTACCTCCAATGGAACTCAAAAAATCAGCTGAGGCAAGGGATGACCGAACTGCATCGGAGCTTGAACCTTGCGCGCGTGGCGGCGATGGCCCGAAACACGACCGTGACGGTCACACTAGACAATAACGTCGTGGATCCGACCGATGGTGTGCCGAAGGTGACGGCAACGTTCTCCCCCGCCGTCATACCCCCGGTCAGGATGGCGGCCAGTGTGACTGCCGTGGCGAATGTGACGTCTCCGGGAACGGTCCCCTTCAATATTCGCTTTAGTTCGCTGGGTGTCCAGCTCGGTGGAAATCAGAGTTTCACAGTGACCAATAGTCAGGGTCTCGTTTATTCCGGGCTCGTCGCACCTACAGGAAAGGCAACATGGTGTCCAAAGTCCACGTGCCCATAGGGCCACAGCTAGGAGCCGGGACGCGCTCGCTAAGAGGCCTATGTGATTCGCCAGGCTTCACGCTGGTCGAAAGCATGGCCGCAGCGGTCATCTTGGCAGTCGGCTTGTTGGCGATCGCGGGCATGCAGGGGATCTCGCTCGGACGGAACATCGACTCGAACGAGCTTTCGCGCGCGACGAATCTAGCTACCGACATCATCGAACGGATTCAATTCAACCGGAGAAACGCCATCCAATACAACAACATCGATACTACGGCCGCTACTCCCTGTCCTTCAACGAATACAATGGCCCTGGGCGACTGCAACCAGTGGCGAGACTTGTTGAATGGCTCAGGGCTGAACGCCATCAGAGGGACAGTGACCGCAACGGCCATCGTGACCACACCGCCGCTGAATCAGACCCAAGTGACGGTCACCCTGACCTGGACCGGCTCGATTAACGCAGAAGGGTCGGTGAGACGGACGAGGACCATTACGATGTCGAGCATCATCGCACCGGAGTGAGGAGAATCATGCGGCAGCGGGAAATAGCCGTCGAAAGTGGTGATCGAGTTCGGCAGGAAAGGGGCTTTTCACTGATCGAACTCATGACTGCAGTGGCGATTACCGGCATCATCGTCGCAGCAGGCTTCACCGTCCTCACTTCAAGCAATAAGGCCACAAATGCGACAGATCAACTCGCAGGGACGCAACAGAGCGCGCGTCTGGCCATGGAGCTCTTGGCGCACGATATCAAAATGGCCGGGTTCGCTTCGACAGGAGCGGCGGTAGGGGCCTGTGCCATGCCGATCGTGCCCGGTGACAACAACGTCGCGGGGAACGATACAGGGCCCGATCAGGTGTCGCTCTTGGTCCCCGCTACAAGCAATACTGTCACTTCCTGGAACCTCACGGCCCAAGCGCCCGCAACGGTAGGCTCTTCAATTACGCAAATTTCGCTGACGACAGCCAACATTAACGATATGGTCTCCGCAGGATTGGTTCCGGGTTCATACATTTCTCTCGGCGGGACGCCATCCGTTCCTGTGAGCGTCATCAATGCTGCCGGTGGAACTATTACCTTGGCGAGTTCGATCGGAGTTCCTGCGTTCTTTCCTGCAGGGACGCCGGTTTATCTCCTGCAGTGTGTCACGTATGCGATTTCGAATAACCCGGCGACTTGCGGAAGCGCCGCTCCCTGCCTGACCCGAAACGGACAAGCAATCGCAGAGGGGATTGAGGATCTGCAACTGGCTTATGCCTGCGATGGATGCGTGACAGCAATCAACGGCGGAATTGCGGACGGCACCGTTGATAACCAAGCTGGGGCTGCAGGTTTTGATGCGGCGGACTTCGTGACCAATAACGTGTGGGCCACGTCCCCGATGACAGCCGACAAGATCCGGTTGGTCCAAGTGTCCCTTGTAGCCAGACAGTTAGGACCGGAGATGGGGCTCTCGGAGGCTCAGGTGAAACCGGTGAACACACCGGGCCCGATCGTGGTTTCGGACCACAACCCCTCAGCGGACGCCGGGTACAACCTATCGGACTATCAGCAGTGGCGGCGACGGGTGCTGGTGCGGACGGTCCAAACCAGAAACCTGGGTTTGTGAGCAATCTTCTGAAGAAAGGCCGGCCGAGCGATGCGATTGAGAGGCGCAGTGATCATCCGGAATGACCGGGGCATGGCGATGCTGACGGTCATGATCCTGCTGCTGATCCTCACAGTCCTAGGGATCATGGCCATCACCGTCACGGCGTTGGAGAGCCGCATGTCGACTCAGGTGCTGGGACAGGAGACGGCCGCCGCGGCGGCCGAATCCTGTGTGGGGACGGCGGCCAATATCATCCAGCAGACGCTCGCCGGGAGTCAGTTGCCCGCAAACTATTACGCAGCGGGAGGCCCGGTACCTGCCTCCAATGCGGCTACGCTGGAAGACGAAATCATGGCCTACAACAATTCCGAGAACAATCCTGATTTTGCAGTGGGCACAGGCTCCGCGCCCAACACGCAGGTTCAGGTCGGCTCCTTCTCCGTCAGGGGCGATATCGACCGACTTTACGCAAGCCTGAAAGCAGGGTCTGGCATCCAGTCGCACGCGGGGTATGAAGGGATCGGCGGGGGCGCAGGAGCGGGCGGCGTGGACCTGATTTATCGAGTGGACTGCACGGCGCAAAATACTGCAACAGCCGTCACGAATCGGGCTGTGGCTGTGTATGCCTGCACACTCACGGGCGAGGCCTGCCAGAAGAAACTCTAGGCCTCACAATTGTAGAGATCGACCAATGATGAAGTCCAAACGGCTTATCAGCATGGGAACGGCAAGCCACATACGGTCGACTGACGTTCCAACGCGGAGGGGTACCATGAACAGGTTATTCGGCACTCTCCTGGTTGCGGCGTTTCTCGTCATGTCGGTGAAATCGGTGTCGGCTCAGACGCCGACGATGGCCAACTACACAGCTTATCCGCCCTTCATCAATCAAACTGTGCCTCCGCTGGTCATGCTCGTCATGTCCAAGGACCATCGCATGTTCATCAAGGCTTACAACGACATGCAGGATTTGGACGGCAACGCCGGCACCGGGGTCAGCGGTATCGAGACGACTTACGCCGACTATATCGATTACTACGGCTATTTCGACCCCAAGAAGTGCTACACCTACAACACGGGCGTCACTCCGAATCGATTCGACCCGGCTGCCCTGGCGGTAGCCTCCGGAGGTTTTCGTTACACCTGCACGAACCAATGGAGCGGCAACTTCCTCAACTGGGCCACAATGACTCGAATGGATATCGTGCGAAAGGTGCTCTATGGAGGGAAGCGCGGTCTCGATAACAGTGGATCTTCGACGTCCGTGACGACGCTACGCCGAACTTGGCTCCCACAGGATGCCCACTCCTTCGCCAAGGCTTATCAAAATGGGGCTGGACGGCCGAATGTGGATAAGCTCACGCCGAAGAGCTGGACGACGATCACCTTCTGCAACACGAACACGGCCTTGTTTGACTCGCAGGCACAGGGCCGGGCCTTGGTGGTGAATGGCTACTATCCCTATGCGGGTAGCACGAATAACAAGCAATGTACCCAGACGTTCGACAACTCCGGTGTGGCTTATACACCCGCCGCCGGTGATACCTATAACGTCGAGGTCAAAGCCTGTGACCCTTCCTACTTGGAAGCCAACTGTGAGGAGTATAAGTCAGGTTCGAGCTCTTGGTATAAGCCCGCTGGGCTTATGCAGCGGATGGGGTTAAATCGCCAAGGTACGCCAGACAACACGACCGATGATAGGGTGAATATGAAGTTCGCCTTGATCAGCGGCAGCTATGGTGCCCACGTCGGAGGCGGCGTGCTCCGGAGCAAGATCACGACGGTCAATAGTGAATTCGATGCGGCGACGGGGGTGGTCGCGGCAGGCTCCAAGGTCATCAAGACTATCGACAACTTTATGCTGAGACAGTACAGCAACACCAGCGGGTGGTATGACGGAGACGCTGGTACCAGCGGCGACTGCAACACGAGTGCTCGCGGGGCTGTTTATACCGGTAACTTATACGTTCCGAGCAATAACAACACCTGCATCAGTTGGGGCAACCCGATGGGCGAAATGTTCTACGAAGCCCTTCGCTACTTCTTAGGTAAAGCAACTCCGACCACGCAGTTCCAACAATCCACGCCTGATGTTGGTTACAAGACCAGCTCGCCGACCTCCACGCAACCGTTCCTAGCAGTCGATACGTGGGACGATCCCTATACCACCGGCGGCTGCCCCTACTGTTCCAAACCCTTCATCCTGATGTTGAGCGATGCGTTTCCCTCATTCGACTCCGACCATCTGCCGAATGCCTATTGGCCTTCGACGATCAGCCCCAATGACACCGGGTTGAACGTACAGACGCTCATGACTCCGATCGAAACAAATGACGGACAGGCAACTGCCTTCATGGGACAATATCAAGGGACCTCGGATGCTGCCTGCACATCCAAGACCGGCACCTTCCGGTATATCAGGGGACTCTGCCCTGAAGAGCCGACGAAACAAGGCGCCTTCTACATGGCGGGCTTGGCCCACTACGCCAAGATCACAGACCTCCGTGGTGCCTTGGGCGCCGATACAGGGAACGTCGTCAAACAAGACATCACCACCTATTCCGTGGTGACGAACAGTCCGTTCCCGATCCTGGAGTACACAATCAACAACAAGAGGGTTCAGCTCATCCCGATTTTCCACGACGACTGTCCGCCGAGCACCTCCCCCACCTACAATCAAATCCCGGGGGTCAGTGGGTGTAACAGCGGGACCTCGCCTGCTTATCACATCGGATCGAGCGATGGTTCGAAAGGAGAGTTAGTCGATTTTCAGATCTGTGATAACAATGACGAGGCCGGAAACGGCTATGAGTATTGCTACGATGTGATGTGGGATGACGCTGAGTTCGGGTGGGACTACGATCTCGACGTTCGCTATCGACTCTATGTCGATGTGAATCCAACGACTGCGCTTGCTTGTACCACAATCCCTCAACCTGCTGGCTGTTCCGGCAGCGCGGGCAACGGGACCGCCCCGACGGCCGATTCGATCAGGGTCAGGACCAAAGGAATCTATGCGAGTGCGGGCCATACGGACTTTGCCGGGTATCTGATCAACGGTGTGTCGAACACGCCACCGGCTACCGGTTCTCCTTCAGCCGAGGGCGAGTATTACATGATTCGTTGTGGAGGTGCGGCTGGTGGGAGCGACTGCGATACCTATGACATCAATAGCAGTACCGCAGACGGGATGGGTAATTCTTTATCAACAAAAGACTTTATCGTTACCGGTTCCATCACGGATGCGTTGAAAGATCCCTTCTGGTACGCTGCCAAGTATGGGGGATTCGAAGATAAAAACGGCAACAACATTCCGGACAACGGCTCCACGACCTCTCCTGGCCCGTGCACGACGACACCCGGTTCGTTCTGCGAATGGGATAAGGATCTCGACGGGGTCCCTGACACCTATTTCTATGCGGCCAATCCTATCCAACTAGAAGCGAGGCTGGCGGCGGCCTTTGCGGCGATTCTGAACCGGGCTTCCTCCGGGACGGCAGCTTCAGTACTCGCCTCTTCGACTACCGGAGAAGGTGCCCTGTACCAATCATTCTTTTTTCCCGTGCAGTTCGAAAGCACAACGGGCAACGAGATCAAATACACCGGTTATACACAGTCCTTGTTCGTGGACGCTTTCGGCAACCTCCGGGAAGACACCAATGGTGACGGCCGGCTGATCTATACCGATGACCGGATCATTGTGACACGCTACGATGCAGCCCAGACGGCGACCGTCGCGGACCTCTATGCTGACACGAATGGTGATGGCAAGGCAGACGGCGGGCCGGTCACCACAAACGTAAAGCTAGTTGACTTGAAACCGATTTGGGAAGCCGGTCGGCAACTGGCTCTCATGGATGAGGCCAACCGGCGGATTCTGACCTGGATCGACAAGGACAACAATAACGTTGTGGCCAGCGGCGAGGTGATCACGTTCGACAATCTCGGCACTCACACTGCTGACCTCACGCCTTATCTGAATACAGACGCTACCTATACGGCGACAAAACTCATCCAATTCACGAGAGGATGCGACCCATGGGCTACAGGCTCCGCTTGCACGGGTATCAGCACCTTCCGCGACCGGAGGTTGACAACCAAGGATATTACAGGTGCGCCGGTCCTGAAAGTATGGAAGCTCAGTGACCCGGTCTACGCCACGCCGACGATTATCGGAGCACCGAAGGAACGGTATGACGCCCTTTATGGGGATCCGACCTATTCCGGTTTCTTCCGCCGCTGGAAGGACCGCCGTCAGGTGGCCTATGTGGGAGCCAATGACGGGATGATCCATGCCTTCAACGTCGGCCGATACTATCCGGGCGACGACACCAGCGGCGGCTCTCCCGGCGTCGAACACGGCTGGTTCACGGACGGTGGCGCTCTGGCCGACGGTCGCACGCCGAAACGGGGAGATGAGAATTGGGCCTTCATCCCGCAAGAGCTATTGCCTCATCTGCGATGGCTCGCTGATCCTGCCTATAGCCATGTGTACTATGTAGACTTGAAACCTAAGATCACGGATGTGCGGATCTTCACCCAGGAAGCTGCCTGCGGCGGAGGCACGACTCCGACCGCGCCCGACTGTAAACACCCTGGTGGCTGGGGCACGATCCTGATCGGAGGATTTCGTCTGGGCGGGAGTTGCGGGAACTGTTCAACGACCGTTGGCGTCCCCAATGCCGCTCCGATGACGCTCAACAGAGATTTCAATCACGATGGGGACACGACAGATCCTGGTGATACGAGGACGTTTCTGAGTTCGTTTTTCGTCCTCGACATCACCGACCCAGAATCCGATCCTGTCTTGCTTTGGAGTTTCTCCCATACTGACCTTGGCCTGACCATGAGTTATCCCGCCGTCCTCCGCGTCCGTGGCGCGGGAAGTAAAGCTGATCCTACCGGCGAGAAATGGTTCGCCGCGTTTGGTTCGGGACCGACAAGCTATGAGGCAACTACGTCACAACATTCCAAGTTGTTCATCGTTAATCTGGCCACCGGTCCATCCCTTGGGACGAAGAATGACTCCGTCAAGATCATCGATGCCACGGCTGTGGTGGGAGATGGGTCTGGCGGGACCGTAGCTACCGCCAATTCCAAATCCTTCATAGGGGACCTCGTGACAGTGGACAAAGACCTGGATTTCCGCGAGGACGCCATTTTTACCGGACAGGTCGTCAACGACACTCGAGGCGGAAGCTTCAAGCCCTGGCGAGGACTTTTGATACGACTAACGACCGGTTGCCAAGGCGGCGCTTCTTCCTGTCAGCTTGACCCAGCCGACTGGGGGATCGCCGGTGGAAGTGGCCGTACGCCGACACAGATCCTCGACCAGTTTGACAATGCCGGCGGTGTGAAACAGACGTTGGGACCTATAGCTACAGCGCCGGCTTTGGTGGTGGACGACCAGAGCAACTTGTGGCTCTTTTCAGGAAGTGGCCGATACTTCGGACCAACGGACTTCCCAAATACTGATACGGAGTATCTCGTCGGGGTGAAAGACCGGTTGTTCAGCGGGACGTGCACGTCCCAAACCAGCATGACCAATTGCATTTCGCCGCAAACTACACCGCCGCCTGCGAAATATCTGGTTGATCTCTCTGCGGCGACAGTGTGCGTGATCGGCACGGTCGGTTGCACTACTGCCACGCAGGTTTCCGGCACGCCCCAACTCGGCGGGGGAAGCGGAAGTTTTGCCAGTCTCGTTAGTCTGGTTCAGAGTCAAGACGGGTGGTTCACGACACTCCCGACCACTGGTGAACGAATGGTATCCACACCAGTCGTGCTCGGTGGGATCGTCCTCTATCCTACCTTTGTGCCTAATAGTGACCTCTGCGTTGCGGCCGGGAACAGCTATCTTTATGCCTTGTATTACAAGACCGGAGGACCCTATTCGGAACCGGTGATCGGGACCTCGGCATCTGGTACACAGGTCGCCAGGTCCATGAGTCTCGGCCAAGGCTTGGGTACCTCTGTCGCGCTCCATATTGGTGTGCAGGGGACCGGTGGTGCCGGCGGAGGCAGCCAGAGCGGCCTGACCGGGTGTTCACAGTCCAGCGTGGGGTCTCTGAATTGCGTCAACATTAATCCAGCCGGCAGCGTCGCGAGCCGCTACTTGTCCTGGCGAGATCAGCGTGACTGAAGCGAGGTAGAGTGAAAGTTGAAATCCCGTCCTGGAGCCGCCTCTTAAACTGGGGCGACTCTGGGACGGCGAGGTAGAAGCGTAACGTGCATACCCATTATCAGCCCGTCATCTTTTCAACCTTCCTTGCGCTCAGCACTATTATCGGTTGCAGCGGCGAACCACCGCAGAAGGTGAACGGCGCAGGCTTCGTCAGTGCCTCAGGCAACCGCCCCCCGTCGGTCCGAACCGGCCGGTTGTTGCCCGATCCTCTCGTCTTGAACGGACCGATCACCGTCGATATTCAGGCCGAGGACCCAGATCGAAACGCTTTGAGCTTCCGATATAGGTGGTTTATCAATGGCACGGTGGTTCCGGAAGAAGACAAGTACGAGTTGCCTCCCGAAAGGCTCAAGCGGGGCGACCGGGTGCATGTGGAAGTGATTCCTTTCGACGGAACGGCTGCGGGGACTCCATACAAGACACAGCCGATGGTTGTCGGCAATTCGCCGCCCATCGTCACTAGCGTCGTGTTCGAGGCAAGCCAAGCAGCCCCTGGAGATCGGCTGCGAGCGCGAGTCCAGGCATCAGATGCCGACCATGACGACATCCATCTCACGTTCCGTTGGTGGAAGAACCAAATCCTACTAAAGGAAGGGGAAGAGAGTGAGATCGACACCACCGGATTTTCAGTCAAGGATGTCATCCGTGTGGAAGTGACTCCTCACGACGCTGGCGCCAAAGGACAAACGATGTCGTCTGGGGCGTTGGTGCTCGGCAACAGTCCTCCCAAGATTGTATCAACGCCAGTGATGCCGACAAGTCGAGAACATTTCGAATACGCCGTGCAGGCCAAGGATGACGAAGGCGATCCCCTTACCTATGGTCTCGAAACAGCACCCCGCGGCATGAGCATCGACAAGACGACCGGGCGGATTAGCTGGAATATCCCCGCCGACCTCGCCGGCACGCACCGAGTCCGGGTAGTGGTGGAAGATGGGCAGGGTGGCTCATCCTTTCAGGAATTCGACCTGACACTCGCACCTCCTCAAACCTCCTCGTCCTAGTGTGGTAACCTTCCGTTCGGCTTCCTGCTTTCTATATGAGAGGAGTCGGCTGTCTTGCTTGCGCCTCTCATGTGAATCCTTGTCACATTGTTGACGGCTCTGCTAAGATTTGTACGTCGACTACTATTGGAGGGCTAACCGAAAGCAATCGTGCGCAAGCTGAAGCTTCGAGAAGGCACCAACACTGCGATTCTGTTTGGACGCCACGATCAGCATCTTAAGCTGATTGAAGAGGCGTTTGGGGTCCAGATCGCTGCGCGGGGCGAAGAGCTGGTGCTCGAAGGGTCTCCAGAAGCCACGAGACGTACCGAACATCTCCTCTCCGAGCTGGCATCGCTTACCCATGAAGGTTATGAACTCAAGCCGGACGATGTAACTCTCGCCCTAAAGACTCTTCGTGGGGAACATGAGACCTCGCTTCGGGAGCTGCTTTCAAGCACGTCGACGATCGTCACCAAGAAACGGTTCATCTCACCGAAATCCCCGACACAGAAACATTACATCGAGGCGATCGAAAAACACGACATCGTCGTCGCAATCGGCCCGGCGGGCACTGGCAAGACCTATCTAGCCATGGCCATGGCAGTGAACGCGCTTCTCCGCAAGCAAGTCAGTAGAATCATCCTGGCAAGACCGGCAGTGGAAGCCGGGGAGAAGCTGGGCTTTCTGCCCGGCGACATGTTCGCCAAGGTGAACCCCTACCTTCGCCCCCTGTACGACGCCTTATATGACATGATGGACCTCGAACGGGCCAACCGTCTGATCGAGCGGGGGGACATCGAGATCGCGCCGTTGGCCTTCATGCGGGGCCGCACGCTCAATGACTCATTTGTCATCCTGGACGAAGCACAGAACGCAACGGCCGAGCAGATGAAGATGTTTCTGACTCGACTCGGGTTCAATTCAAAGGCCGTCGTGACCGGCGATATCACGCAGGTGGACTTGCCGACCGACCGTGTGTCGGGGCTCATCGAAATCCGGGATGTGCTCCGGGACATCGAGGGTATTCATTTTGTTTACTTCGATGAGCGCGACGTCGTTCGCCATCGGCTCGTGCAGGACATCATCAAGGCCTATGATCGTCACACGACCGGCAAGCCGAAGTCTCAATCACCGGCTCACCCGAAGCAGGCTGCCGAGGGTCGCCGTGCGTCCCGTGACAAAAAACCTCCGCATACTGGCTCACCCAAGGACCCCCGGGGCCAACCGCATTAATGCCCGTCATTGTGAAGTGTCGACTCCGATCTCCGGGAGTTCGTGTGTCCTTACTGGCAAAGCTGGGAAGGAAGATTCTTCAGGCAGTGGGCGATGCAGGGGCTGAAGTCGGTGTCGAATTGGTCGGGGACAGACGAATCCGACGGTTGAATGCACAATACCGCCAGCGCCGCGAGGTTACGGATGTGTTGGCCTTCGCTATGCGCGAAGCTCGAGGTCCGCAGTCGAACCTGCTGGGTGACGTGGTGATCTCCCTGCCGACAGCCCTGCGCCAGGCCAAGGCCCTTGGCCATTCGCCCGACGTCGAATTGGCGACGCTCTTGATCCATGGAATTCTTCATTTGTGCGGGTATGACCACGAACGGGGTCTGCGTGAGGCTCGCCGCATGCAGGGGCGCGAGAGGGCGGTATGGCGACTTATTCAGCCATTGCCAACAGTGGTGTCCGGTCATACCGATCAGTCTCGTCAGGCGAGGAAGCAAAGCCTCCCCTTGATCGAGTCGCGAAGCAGGTGAAGGTGGTGACGTATGGGATGGCTTGATCGCCTCGGCCAGGGGCTCGCCAAGACGCGGGAGGCTCTCCGGAGTTCTTTCGACCGCTTGATCGGGATCGGTCCAGACCCTGCAACCTTGGAGGAACTGGAGGCCGCGCTCCTCTCCGGTGATCTCGGCGTGCGCGTCGTGGATCGTGTGCTTGGGCAGGTTCAAGCGGAATCGCGGAGTGGAGCCTCGTTCGGTGGGCTGCGCGCAGCAGTCCATCGCACCCTCAAAGAAATCTTGGTTGCAGTCCAGGGATCCCCAGTAGAACGGTCGCTAGAGCAGGTGCCCCCGCCGTTCGTGATCCTTATGATCGGCGTCAACGGAGTGGGGAAAACCACAAGCCTGGCGAAGCTGGCGCAACGGCTCTCACAATCCGGCAAGACAACTCTGCTCGTCGCAGGAGACACCTTTCGGGCCGCGGCGATCGATCAACTCCAAGTCTGGGCGGACAGGCTAGGCCTGCCGTTGATTCGGCATCGGCCGGGGTCGGATCCGGCCGCCGTTGCCCACGACGGCATCACGGCGGCAAAGGCCCGCGGTGTCGATGTGGTCCTGATCGATACGGCCGGGCGACTTCATACGAAGTCGAACCTCATGGAGGAGTTGCGCAAGGTGAAGCGGGTCGTGGCTCAGGCGTTGCCGGGTGCCCCCCACGAGGTGCTGCTTGTCTTGGACGCCACGATCGGTCAGAATGCGTTGGCCCAAGCACGACAATTCCATGAAGCGGTGGGCGTCACGGGCTTAGTGATCACGAAGTTGGATGGCACAGCCCGCGGTGGAATCCTCATAGCAATCGCCGAAGAGTTGAAGATTCCGGTCCGGCTGATCGGCGTTGGCGAGAGTGTTGAGGATCTGCAGGACTTTGATGCCGACGCCTTTGTGGAGGCGATTCTCCCGCTGAATTCTTCTGCCTAGGACCGGTTGCATCGGGCCGACCTCTATTGATCGAAGACACCCTCTGCAAGCCCATTGCGCTTGATCGTCTCCCGACCATCGCCCACCTTGTCCTTGTCTGTCGCGAATGCTAAAAGTCTCCCGATGCGGAATGGTCGGGTGATCTGGTGCCTTCATCTTGTCGTCCTATCCCTCGTCTCTCATTACTTCCTCACCGCTCCGTGCTCGGCTGAAGAAGCGCCCTTCCAGCAGGCGACGATTCTTCATCACCGACTCTTTGTCGAGATCTTCCCCGATACGCATGAGTTGATCGCCACCGATCACATGACGATTCGGGTCGGACGCCGAGACGGCCGCGTCACGTTTTCCCTTGCCCCTTCCCTCCGCGTACAAGGGATCTCGACTATGCGTGACGAGAAGGGGCTAGGCCTGCGGGCCGACATTCCGTATGAGACGGAATCGTCCCAAGCCGAGCCTGCCAGCCAACGTGTCACGGTCCGTATTCCCGGAATCTCCGAACTCATGCGTGAAGGGGAGCTGCACCTCAAATGGCAGTACCGCGGTGTCATCAATGATCAGCCACGTGAACCGCGGCATCTGACCTTCGTGAAGCCAAGCGAAACGTCCGGCCATATCGGTCCGGAAGGAATCTATCTGAGCAGTGAGAGCCAATGGTATCCGGATCTGCCCGGCTCGCTGGCGCGCTATGAGCTAGACGTGCATGTACCCGAAGGCTGGACCGCAGTGACCCAAGGCCGGCAACTCGATCGCTCTCGGTGGAGCATAGAGGCCGCGACCGAGGCGCTGACGCTGGTGGCCAACAAGTTTGTCACGAAACAACGGGAGTGGAAGGATCCCGACGGACGGCCGATTCAAGTCGTTACCTATCTGTTTCCGGAGAACGCGCAGCTCGCTGATGAGTATCTGGACGCGACGATCAAGTATCTGGCAACTTACATTCCCATCCTCGGCCCTTATCCCTTCCCCAAATTTGCCGTCGTCGAGAACTTTTTTGCGAGCGGGCTGGGGATGCCCTCGTTCACGCTGCTCGGAAGCGGCGTGATCAAGCGACATTACACACAAGCCTACGCACTCGGGCATGAGATCGTCCATTCCTGGATCGGCAACTCCGTGTTCAACAAGTTGGACAAGGGAAACTGGGTGGAGGGCCTGACGACCTACCTGGCGAACTATTACTACGAGGAACTGGCAGGAACTGCCGAACAGGCGCGTGAGCAGCGACGGATGATGCTGTTGGGGTACGCGGTTTATGTCAGACCTGAGGAGGACTACCCCCTCGCGCAGTTTCGCCGAAAGACGGATCAGAAAGACAACGCCATCGGGTACCAAAAAGCCGCCATGGTGTTTCACATGCTCCGACGAGAGATCGGCGATGATGCGTTCTGGCGAGGGATCAACACGTTTGTCGCGAAGTACAACGGGGCCTATGCAGGCTGGGAGAGTCTTGAGCGGGTGTTTTCGGAGACGGCGGGGCGAGATCTGCGATGGTTCTTCTCGCAGTGGGTGGAACGGGCCGGAGCGCCGAGGGTGAAGATCGATGGGCCGGTCGTATTTCAGGAAAACGGAGCGGCGAAGCCAAGTCAGGCGGGCGCGACTCGCCTCGGAGTCCGGCTGGTCCAGGAGGGGAGGCCGTATCGTCTTCGCGTGCCGCTCGTCGTGAAGACCGGTGAACGGGCGCTGGCCAGCGTGGTGGAGTTGAAAGACGGCAGGGAAACGATTTCTATCCCTCTGCCTGAGAAGCCGGTCAGCCTTCACCTCGATCCGGAATTTGAGGTCTTCAGACGGTTGAGCCGCGAGCACCTTGCGCCTATGTTGAACCTCTTTGTGGCGGATCGGGAGCGATCCCTCCTGGTACCCAGCGGCGGATCCGACGCGGAGCGCGGTCCCTATCAAGAATTGGCCAAGCAGATCACCTCGCGTGACAAGGGAATTCGTGCGATCGGTGACCAGGAACTAAAGTCAGTCAAAGGATCCGCATTAGTCCTGGGCGGGCCCGGCACAAATGAGGCCGCGGAGTGGGCCGTGCGCGGATGCGGAGGCAAGCTGAATCTCCAAAAGGATTCGGTCACGATCGAGGGGCGTTCCTTCGCGGGACCGAGTCTCGCGCTCCTCGTGTCGTGCCGTCATCCTGAAAGGCCCGAACACATCGTGACGCTTTTCTACGGCGTGACGCCGGACGCAGCCGCCAAAGTCGCCCGCCTCTTGTTTTTCTACGGTTGGCAGAGCTATGTGGTCTTCCGTGAGGGAACGGTGATCGCCAAAGGAGATTGGAGGACAGATGTCGATGGAATGGAAATTACAAGCGCCCTCGAGGCGCGCCCGTAGCCTGAGCGTGCACACGATAACAGGGAGCTTGCTCATCATGGCTGTGCTGACCGGAGCCGGTCCGGGGAATGTCCACCCCGCGGAGCAGAAGGCCTCGGAAGCCTCGCTCGAACGGCACCTGAGCAACATCCGCCAGCTCACGTTCGGTCGGCAGAATGCCGAGGCATATTTTTCGTTCGACGGGACAAAACTCATTTTCCAATCGACCAATAATTGGATGGAAGACACATCCGCAGAGGCCATGCACCCGGCCGACCACCCGCTGGGCTGTTATCAAATCTACGTCATGGATCTCGAGAGCAACAGGGTCCGCCTCGTGAGCACCGGTCTCGGCGCGACGACCTGCGGATACTTCTTCCCGGGGGACCGGCGGGTCCTGTATTCCTCCACGCATCTGAAGGGGCCGAACTGTCCGCCGAAGCCCAGGCGGGAAGGGGCCTACCGCTGGGCCCTCGACGACTACGACATCTTCTCAGTACGAATCGACGGGCAGCAGGTGCAGCGGTTAACCGCCTCGCCCGGCTACGACGCGGAGGCCACGATCTCGCCCGACGGCAAAACGATCGTCTGGACCTCCATGAAGGACGGCGACCTCGACATCTATGCCATGAACACGGATGGCACGCACGTCCGACGTCTCACGGATGAGCAGGGCTACGACGGGGGGCCGTTTTTCTCGCCGGACAGTAAGCGGATCGTCTATCGCGCGTCTCACCCCCGCGACCCCGAAGAGGTCGCTCGATACAAGGCGCTCCTGGCGCAACAGCTCGTGGAGCCCGGCCAGTTGGAAATCTTCGTCATGAACGCGGACGGCTCCGGCAAGCGACAGGTCACCGCCAACGGCGCCTCCAACTTCGCGCCCTATTTCCACCCGGACGGCAAGCGGATCATTTTTTCATCCAACGTAGACACCCGTTCGGTCGAGGGACGACCGGCTTTCCATCTCTACTTGGTCAATGACGACGGCCAAGGACTCGAACGCGTGACCTACGAAGGGACGTTCAACAGCTTTCCCATGCTCTCCCCCGACGGCAAGAAACTGGTCTGGGTGTCCGACCGCGGAGCCAAGGTTCCTGGAGAGTTCAACGTCTTTCTTGCGGACTGGGTCCCATGAACGAAGCACGCGACGGAGTGCAACGGAGAGGCCCTGCCGAGGAGGTCTCTTCGCCTTCGTACCAGCCTCTTCCGTCGAGCCCCTTGGCGCTAGCCTGCCTTGGCTTTGTGGTTGTTGTCTTGTTCGCCGGCTTGGTCCAGCTCGATTTGACGCTCGCCCGGCAGATCCAATCGATCGATGTCGCCTGGTTTGAGGACTTCGGCC
>CAZZPI010000001.1:0-10367 GCA_964655865.1 uncultured Nitrospiraceae bacterium | reverse complement strand
GGGGAGTTGGCACGTGCTGGTCGGTGTGAGTGGTGTCTTCCTGCTGACAGGACTTGTGCTCTCTCGGCGCGTCGCGTTTGTCACCGGCCTCGACACGCTTGTGGCCCATGGCAGCATCGCCTTGCTGGTCCAGACGCTGAAGCATCTGATCGGGCGTCCACGCCCACGGCTGTCGCATCTGCATATGTTGCCCGCCGGGCCCTCCTTTGAGTCAGGGTGGGATTCGTTCCCGTCCGGTCATTCCGCGGCGGCCTTCGCCATCGCCGCGGTAATTGCGGCCCGCTGTCCCCGTACTGGCTGGATCGCCTTGATCGGCGCAGGGCTCGTGGCGATCAGCCGGGTCATCACCGGCTCACACTTTCCGAGCGACATCCTGGCGGGTGTTCTGCTGGGGTTGACGGTTGGAGTCGTCGTCGCGAACCCTCTCGCTCAATGGCGCGTTTCCATTCAACGCCTCCTGAGCCGACTCGTCCCCTACCTGGTCGTGGTCTTTTCATGCATATGGATCGCCTTGCATGAGTCGCCGGAGGGATGGATCAACGTGACCATGCTGGGGCTCGGAGCGACGCTCATGGCGACGGGTCTCCTCCTGGGAGGGAGCCAAGGCGGAGAAGGAAAGGGCGTATCGACGGAAGCGGGCCGTCTCGGCGGTGCCGGCTTAGTAATCTTCGGCCTGGCGCTCACGTCCGGCTCGCTCATGGTCATATCCCTGGTGGCATTGGCGCTCGCGGGACATTGGCTCTCCGGTGAGACGATCCCCATCTCCATGTTCGCAGTGCCAGGAACCGTTCAGCCGTGGATCGGGACGCTTGTCACTCTGGCCGTGCTGGCCGGAGCCGTTTCGGCGGTGCAGGGGATCAAGGGGATCTTGCCGCTTTTCTAGCAAACAGCGTGTAGCCATGAACAAGCAAACGCCGAACAGTTTTCAAGTTCGGGCTGCTGGCTCGCGGCTGTTCGCTATCCGCTGTGAGCTACTTGCTGCTTGTTAATGCCCGGGAATCCGGGGCGAAGGCGGCGGCTCCGGAGGCGGCGGCACTTTCACCGGCGAACGATCAGCTAACAGGATGTAGCCGAAACGTTGGAGCACGATCGGATAATCGAGCGTGTCCAGCGGAAGCCGAGGCCGCAAGCGGGCGGGCAAGAGAATCATCGTTCGGCCAGGTCGCCGGAGGTGCTCGCGCATGCGTTCCTCTTCTCCTCGTCCCACGAAGAGTACTTTCCGCTTCGCATAGAACACGGTCGAAGGACGCGTGGTCCCGTAGGCGATGAGCCGGTCATCGGGGCCCAGGTTCAGCCCCGCCGCATACGCCAGTTCTTGCGGGGGCGCGACCACAAACCGGTGTAGGCGAGGCAACGTTGCGAGCAGAATGATAAATACCATGACAATCAACGTGGCTCCGGCAGCCCAGAACGCGCCGGCTCGGCGTTCCTCACTCAGCCCTAGGTAGCCGACGAGCGCCGTGCCGAGGAGGACGATCGTGGCAAGGACGTACGCGATGTTGCTGTTCCAAGGGCCGGCCCACGGGTCGATCTGCCCGGCCAGCGGAAACTCTTCGATGATCTTATCGCTGAGCTTGGAATAGACCGTCGGCGCAAAGGCGAACGCCAGGGCGAGCAGGCAGCCCAGGAGCATCACGGTATGGATCGCCGCCCTCGCTCCCCGCGTATCCGGCCGAATGAGCGACCGATTCCAATAACACGCGGTCAGAATCGCCGCGGCCGGAAAGAGTGGGCCAATGTAGTGCGGCAGCCTCGTCGAAGAGAGCGTGAAAAACACCAGCACCACAAGCACCCAGGCCGCGGCGAACCAGTCGAGATCGTCGCTCGAATGTGACGGTTCACGCGTCACGCCCGCGTTCCTTGCCACCCGCCAATTCCTAAACGCCTGATACCACGCGTACGGCAGCCAGCCGCTCCAGGGAAAGAAGCCGAGCAGGAGCACGGGGAGGTAAAAGAGGACGGTGAACCCGTGGCCCTCCATCGGGTTGAGGAACCGGCCGACGGTATTGGCCTGCGCAGAGGCCGCGTACGCCGCGCCGTGGCGACTCCACATGAGGGCGTACCAGGGGAGAGCCAGCAATACCAAAACCGCCGTGCCGGCGAGCGGATACCCCTCGCGCCAAAATCGGCCCCACTGCCTGGTCATGGCCAGGTAGAGGGCTACAGTCACAAGCGGGACCAGGAAGCCGACCGGCCCCTTCGTCAAGGTCGCCAACGCCATCGCGAGATAGAAGAGCCACAGCCGGCGACGATCAGGCCTCTCCCTCCGGAAGCCGAGCCAGAATGAGAACAGCGCCAGGGTCATGAAGAAGATGAGGGCGCTGTCGGTCAAGGCCATGCGGCTCAGGCCGATGATCTCGACATTCAGGAGAAGCATCAGCGCGCCGAACAACGCGATGACCGGACCGCGACACCTGGTCAGAAACACATACTGCAGCAGAATCAACGCCACGCCGAAGAGGGCCGACGGGAGTCTGGCTGCGAACTCGCTGACCCCCAAGGCTCGGTACGCGATCGCCATCAGCCAATAGACCAGCACCGGCTTCTGAAACCGCGGCTCGTAGTTGAAGGTCGGGCTGATCCAATCGCCGCTCTCGAGCATCTCCCGTCCCGCTTCCGCATTGCGACCCTCGTCGCGGTCCGTGAGTCCCAGTTCCCCGAGATTCAAGAACAACAAGAGTGTGGCAAGACCCAGCAAGAGGCTCACGTTGATCCGGTGCTGCGGAATCTTCATGACTGGATCAGGGGACGATCGCGATGAAAACGCGTGCGGGCTGGGTTGGCGGCATCATTTGGGCTGAGCGGGTAGGTTGCCGGAGGGTGATCGGTAAATCAGCATGAGATTCCTGATGTAAACCACGGAGCCGACGCTCTGGCCGGCAATGAACACCGGGTCTTTGCGGTAGATCGCATAGGCCAGCGTGATCAGGCCGCCGATGACGCTCATGTACCAAAAGGACAGAGGGACGCGGCTTTCGGCGCTGCGTTCGGACACGAACCACTGGACAATCCATCGGCAAAAAAACAGCCCTTGTCCGAAAAACCCGATTGCAAGCCAGAGGGTTTCCGTTGTGGTCATAGCAAACTGGCGCGTGGCAAGAGGCTAGAGGCTAGGGGTGAGATGATGGTCTCCTCGCTCGGATCAAGCTCCCGATCATTTTGCCAAGAAGCGCGTATTCTGCTTCCAGGCTGTCGTAAAGAGCTTTCTTGAGGCATCCAGCTTCGCACGCTATCTGGATCTGGGTGCGCAGTTCGGCTACGGAGCCTTTAGCGATGTAGAAAAAGCGTATGGCTTCCTTGTCAGTCTCCCGCTCATCCCCTTCAGCCAGGTTGCTTGCAACGCTGACAGCACTTCGTCGGATTTGGTCAGTAAGCGCAAAGTCTCGGCCGAATGATCCGTTCCTGGATATCTGGTACACATTTACTGCGAGGTCTTTTGCTCTCCGCCACACAGCCAAATCCTTGAATCCCTTCTTGCCCACTATGCCTACTACCTCCATGGCTCGATCTCTGTCCTTGCCTATTGTTTGACCTACCCCTTGCCCCTAGCCTCGCGCCCCTCGCCGTCCTTGAAGCGATAGCGTAGCGCCCGCTTCATCATCCACCGCACCGCGACCAGGTCGTAGAGTCCTTTGAACAGGCGGTTGCCGATGCCGTACTTCGACACGCCGTGGATGCGGGGGCGATGCCGGACGGGCACCTCGGTTACCGTGAAGCCGTGCATGAGCGCCAGGGCGGGGAAGAATCGGTGCATGCCCTCGAATGCCGGCAGCCGGTCGATCACGGCGCGGCGGAAGATCTTGAGCGAGCACCCGGTGTCGCGGACGCGATCGCCCGTTACCCAACTGCGGAATGAGTTGGCGATGCGCGAGGAGACCTTTCGGACGAGGCTGTCATGCCGGTTGATGCGCCATCCGCACACGAGGTCGAACCGTTTGGCGTAAGGCAACAGCGTGCCGATATCGGCCGGGTCGTTTTGCAAGTCTCCGTCCATGGTGATCACCAGCTCGCTCGTCGATTCGCGGAACCCCGCGTACATCGCGGAGGTCAGGCCGTAATTGCGATCGAAATGGAGCACGCGCACCTGCGGATATTGGGAGGCGAGACGGTCGAGAAGCGCGCTGCCCCCGTCCGTGCTGCCGTCATCGACGAAAATGACTTCGAACGGCGCCGCCCGCGATTCATCGCGAGACTCGAGCACCTTGATCACCCGTTCCGTGAGCGGAACCAGGTTGTCCCGTTCATCTTTGATGGGGATGACCACGGAGGCCCAAGGGCGGGAAGCGGTCATGCGGGGAGCTGGCTCACCTCTCACCCTTCCTGCCCACTCGAAGGGGAGGGAAGAATGGGGGCATGTTCATGTTGTGGAATCACGCGCGGATTCTACAGAATGCGGGAATGTGTGGTCAAACACGGGAAGATGAGGGCGTTTAACTGAGAAGGGCTTTCTCCTCAACGCGTTCAGAACCTTTCTGGCAGCTCGCAGTACGGTACCTTTCCATTCCTCCTCGTCGAGAGGCGGAGAGCCTGTCTTGTTTCCCGGATCAGGTGAAGCCTGCTGCTTCGTGTTCTTCTCAGCAGATTCACCGTGGTCAGAGTGTTCTTGTGCCATGTACTTGCTCCGTATTTCTGAGAAAACAGAGAACTTACGCTGCAACCTCCTTGAGAACGTTTCCTCCATACCGCTTGACCATCCCGATCAACCAGAACAGTCCAGACATGCCAATGGCTGCGGCAATCCCAAAGGCCAAGACCGGCTGTTGGGCCTCCAACAAGAATCCGATCGAGAGGCTCGACGCCATATCGCCGACCGCGTTGGCACAAGCTAGGATGCCGAAACCAAGGCTTCGCAGCTCCCGTGGCAATATGTCCGCAGCGACGGCTTTTTCCAAGGTCTCCTCGGCGGCGATGTAGATCCCCGACAGGATCACGATGGCCACCAGCCAGCCGAGCGAGCGACTGAAGAGCGCAAGGAGCAGGTTGGTCGCCACCCCAAGACCATAGCCCCACAGCAGGATGTGTACCTTGGAGTAGCGGTCTCCAAGGCGGCCGATCGGGTAGGCCGCGCCAGCGCTTACGAGATTGTGCGTCGTGTACAGAAGGACGGCAACGGAGACAGTTCCCGTTGCCTGATCGGAGGCTTCACCCAATCCGTTGGCGGCAAGCCAGATGAGAAACGTCCGGGAAAAATCTCCGAGTCCGAACAGGAGGACACCGACCAGGAAAAGCCAGAAGACGCGAGGAAATGGCCGACGCGGCGATCGAATGGCCGCATCCTGTCGAGGATCGATGGATTGTTGTTGTTCTCGAGTGAGAAAGAACATGGACCCTGCGGCAAGCAGTCCCGGAGCCAACGTCCAGAGGATGACCGTGCGGAACTCGGCGCCGGCCCAGATGAGAACCGTGGCGACAAGCGGTCCCGCCACAGCCCCGAGCATGTCCCCCGCCCGCTCGAGACCATAGGCCCGTCCGTAGTGGGTCGGCTCCACCGCCTCCGCCAGCAAGTAATCCCGCAGCGGCCCGCGAAAGCCGCGGCCGATCCAGGCGGCGCTACGCAGGGACAGAAGCGCGGCAAGTCCTCCGACCAGGCCGATGGCGCCGGTGGCCAGCGTCGTCACCAGATAGCCCAGCGAGGCCCAGGGACGCTTGTGGCGAACACGGTGTCCGACAATTCCACCGGCCAGCTTCGAGAGGCTGACCAGAAAGTCCGCCACGCCCTCGATCAGGCCGAGGGCAGCAGGTCCCAGGCCAAGGGTGGCAAGGTAAAGAGGCAAGACCGCCGTGCACATCTCATGGCTGAAGTCGGAGAGGAACGTTGCCAGCACGATGCCGACGACGGTGCGCGTGACCCATGGACGAGGCCGTCCATTACCCATGAGAGGGACCCATGGAAAATTCTGCTTGAACTTTCCAGTAGCGGGAAGGTTTATCCTGCCTGCAAAAGGGAGGGTTACGTGGAGAGGGATACTGTGACAATCCGACAGGTGGCGTCTGAGACAGGGGTATCCTCCAAAACTTTACGCTACTGGGAAAGCCGCGGGCTGATGCCAAATCCATCCTCGAACTCATGTCGGCTACAGAGTGTACCCGCTGAGTGTGATCAAACGGGTGCAGTTCATCAGAAAGGCCAAGAGGATCGGCTTTACGCTGTCGGAGATCACCTGGCTGCTCGCATCAGCAAAGCAGAAATCATCGACCTGTCAGGAAGTGGAGACATGGGCAAGCAGGGAATTAGCGGCTCTGGACCGTCAGACCAAGATGTTGACCGCGCTTCGCAAGGAGCTTTCGCAACACCGTCGCCGTTGGCGCAGCCGCCTGCCTTGCCCTCCCTTGACCCCTGATGAGATCTGTTGCCTGATCGAGGAGTTACCCTTGTCGGATTCCGATTCTGAAAGGAGGTGATCGGGATGCGTGTGCTCCTCGCAGTATTGCCCGCTTCGCTCATGGCCCTCTTGTTGCGGGTATGGCCGTCGTTGGCGAACATCAGTGAAGGCTGTCCCTCCTGCCCGCTCTGTCCGTAACGAGAAAGGACCGGTGACGAAAATATGGTCCCTGGTTCTGCTCTCGCTCCATCATTTTGACGCCAATACCGGGCTGGACCTTGCCGGCTAGAGGCCGCTGGCCTTGTCATATTGGTCCTTGAGCAGTTTGAGCTTGGCATCCACGCTGTCGCGTCCTTCCTGAAGACTCCACTTTGATCCTTCGGGGGTGCTTTCGACCTTCGGTATTTCGCGGAGGATGTCGTCCCTTGTCTGTAGGAGGTCCAGAACTATCGGCCGCGCGTTCTGATTCCCCTTGAGCTTCTCAGTGAGGGCGTCAACCTTCTTAAGAATTTGCTCGACTTGCGCACGATACGCCTTTGGATCCTTGGGGAGACCGTCGATATTCAACGTATCGGCTGCATACGCAAGGTCGAGGTGCCTCAGTGGTCCAGCCGCTCCGCCGCCCCAGCCGTAGGAACCGCCGAGCGTCATGATCATCACCGCGACCGATTTCCAAAGATGAGTCCTTCGCATGGGGGGTTCCTTTCTTCGGCCATCCCTCAGACGGGTGGTCTCGAATGGCCAAGCGTTGCGTACAGGACCTGGACGTCACTTCACCACCAACACGGTGCACGGCGACAGCTTCGCGAGATTTTGAGACGTGCTGCCCCAGATACGGCCGAAGATTTTCGAATGACCCATAAAGCCGATGACCAGCAGATCGAACCCGTGCTCTTTCGCAAACGTGACCGTGGTCTCCACTTCGTGCCCGGGGAGCACGTGCGACGTGAGCCTGATGCCTTGCGCGTCGGCGGCCAGTTCGGCCTCCCTGGTCACTCGTCGGAAATAATCCGTCGCTTCTTGCTCGGCTTCGATCACCTCGCCGACCGTCGCCGCATAATGAGGAAGGCGTTCTTCGATCGAGATCTCATGCAGCTCTGCCTCATAGCGCTTGGCAAGATCGATGGCGGCGGTAAGGGCCGTCTTCGCACCTTCCGAACCGTCGTTGGCGACGAGGATTTTACGAAACATGGACGGTCCTCCTTCGCGTCAATCGCCTGCCGCGAGGCGTTCGCTCGATTCTACAGCCGGCATCAGATCCGTTGCGCGACGGGCCAAGGCTTCCTCCGGCGGCATGCCGCCGGGGTCAAACCACCGCTCAGCGAGAAGTGTCGGGACGATCGCGCTAAGAATCACGGCAGTGACAAGAGCGGCATACTGTTGCTGGGTGATCAGATCGTGACTGAGTCCATAGAGTGCCGAGATGGTGCCGAAGGTCAGGCCTGTGGACATGAGCAACGTCGTGTACATCGCTTCACGTTGACCGAACCGGAAACCGTAAGCCAGAGGCTATACGCCGAGAAACTTGGTCGTCATTTTCACTGCCAGAAACACGGCAATGAGCGCCGCGCTCGCCAGCACGGCCTTGAGGCTGACCAACGAGCCGGCTTTGAGGAAATAAAAGGGTGCGAGGATCGAAAACGCGATCACGCGCATCCGTTGAGTCAAAGTCCGGTTGGAGAGGAATTGCGGTGCCAGGATCATACCGACGAGATAGGCCGGCAGCACGGCTTCACTGTGCGCGGCTGTGGCCAGCGCCCCGAGCGCGAACAGGATCACCAGGATGTACTTGGTCTCCGGCTCGCTGATCCGTGGACCGGCTTTGGCGAAGAACCAAGCGGTCACCGAAGGCAGCTTCCACAAGGCCAGAGCGGTGGTGACGGCGAAGGCCACGAGCCACCAGTCATAACGGGCGAAGATCAAGCCGAGCGCGAGCACAGTGCCCAGATCGGTAATGAAACAGGCGGCCAGGATGATTTTGCGGAGCGCGGTGGCATTGTATCCTCGCTCGATCATCACGGCATAGACTACCGCGACGGATGTCGTTGAGAGGGCGATGCCGGCAATCTGAGAGGCGGGCCACGACCAACCCGCCTCCAGTGGGCATAGACCATGGCACCGAGGAATGGAGCAAGAAACGAGGCGAGACCGATGCCGAGGGTCTCCTTCCATCGGACACGGAGCACCGCCAAATCAATCTCCGCTCCGGCCAGGAACGTCAGCAGGACGCTGCCGACGGCGGCCAAAAAGTCGATCCACCCGGTAGATCGAAGGTCGAACAGATTGCCGCCTGCGATTCCCACGCAGATCTCGACGAGTGCGACGGACAGGCCGATCCGGACGGAAACGAGCGTCGCGAGCAGCGCCATCGCGATCCAGACGGCGCCGATCAACCAAATGGATTCCACGCGCCCCTCACAATAAAAAACTCCTACCGCCGTATGGACAGTAGGAGTCTGTTCGTGTCCTTGGATACTCCTACCGCTCGGTAGGAGTCATCAGCCGTTCCGAAGAAGGTCTGAAGGACGAGCCGATCATTTGGCGAAGCAAGGATTCACTTCACCGAATCACCAAATCTGACTTTCTTCCGAGGCCGGCGGTTCGGTGAACTCCATCACCCCACTGAACGATATGTCTTCTTATAATCCTCGCTTGCTCAGGACGTCAACCTGTTCAAAAGCTCCCCCCAAATCCGTCCGGGTGGCTATTCACTTGCTTGCAGCGGTTCCAGTGGAATGATCTGCCACAACGGTGAACCGCATCGTGCCGATGAGGCTCAACTCGTTCACTTGTTCGCCGACGTGAATTTCAACTTTATAGCGGCCGGGTTTCCATCCGCCTTGAGGTGGGAAGAGCTTCAAATAACCCGTTTCATCCTCCAGCGCGATATACATGGCGTCCTGGCTGACGAGCGTCTGCGTATCAAGGCCCGGCACCTCTTCGGGGTAGCACCGACCGAACACTTGGAAGGCCTGATAGTGTTGGTGCAGTTGGAAGACGACGAAGACAGCGGGGCTGTCCGGACGGAACTGCTCCGTCGGCTTCACCGGCACGATCTCGTGCTGGCGGCGAAATCCCAGCTCTTCTTCAAACCCCTCCGTCATCTCGATGGTGCGGAACATGCCTTCCGGCGGCGCGTCAAAGTTGTACGGCTTGACGTCCTGTTGGCGGTTTTGAAACTCGGGAATGGGCACGTTCGGCGTGAGACGGAGTTCTTCAGCATATCCCTGGGCGATCCATGCGATGGCGAGCAAGGAAGTCGTGCCGATCCACCAAGTCACTGTGCCCTGATATAAGCCCATATATTTCTGCTACACCCCTGTTGAAGAGGCTGTCAAGGAGCGAAGATGACAGCGTGCCCCACCTGAATCCTCCCCCCTGATCGCCCCCGGCCATTGCGGCTGCATAAGCCTTTTGCTACGATGCGTCGATTCCAAGGAGCGAACAGCGAATAGCTGGCGGCGAACGGGGTGGAACGAGCCGGCGGACCCACACCAGAAATCCTCTCCCTCTGGAGGGGAGGACTGAGGAGGGGGTGCCGTTGGCTGCTCGCTGCTAGCTATTTGCTATAAGCCGCCCGCTGTTCGCTGCGAGCTATCGGCTATCAGCTATGCTCCAAGACCAAGATGCCCTGCCCCAACTGATCGGCGACTACAAACCGGTCGACCAGTGGCAAGCTCACATTAATGAGCTCTTCTACCGACTGCGGGGTGACCGCCTCCGGCAGTACTATCAGACCTTCGCCTCCGCCGACTATCGCCTCGCCCATGCGCTCGCGAGCGATTATTACCGACGTGTGATCGCTCGCGAGCAGGCAAGAGACAAGAGGCAAGGGCCAATGAGCAAGCCGGCGTCCGATGAGACTCCCCATAGCCCAACGCCCGACGCCCATGGCCCGTTACGCATTCAGGAATGGGGCCCCGGCAACGGAAACCTCGCCGCCTGTTTTCTTACGCACCTCAAGGCCCTCGACAAGAACAACGAAATTTACCCGCGCATTCGCTACGTATTGGTCGACGCCCAGGAGGCTGTGCTCAAGGCGGC